>JAEUTS010000383.1 GCA_016787005.1 Bacteroidia bacterium | reverse complement strand
TACTTTGCATCTTAAAGGAAAATCAAACAACTATGAAGGCTAAAAACATTTTTTTTCTGGCATTTTTTGCCATAGTTACAACAGCAATCGGTATCAGTGCATATAGTTTTAAAGCACATGTAGAACCGGTTATGCTCACATTTCCGAAGGGAAGCACCTATGAAAAGGAATGGAGTAAAGTAGATTCCCTTATTGGCCTAGGTCTTACAAAATCTGGCCTCGAAACGGTGGAAGCGATTTATAAGAAAGCAAAAACCGATAATAATGCACCGCAAATAGTAAAAGCAATTATGCACCGCTTGCGGCTTGAACAGCAAATGCAGGAAAACGAAGTGTTCATGTCGATTAATAAATTAAATGATGAGATCAAAAGTTCATCCTTTCCGGTCACTCCTGTACTACACTCTATGCTTGCCGATATTTACCAGCAGTATTATAATAATAACCGCTGGAAATTCTCTCAACGTACACAGGTTGTAAATATTAAGATGGAAGATATTTCAACCTGGGACCTTAAAACCTTATTCGACCAGATCATCAAACATCATTTAGCGGCTTTAAAAAGTGCTGATAGCCTGAAGCGCACCTCATTGAATATTTACGATGACATCGTTTATAACGGAACAAGTGATGCGCGCAAGCTTCGGCCTACACTATTTGACTTTATAGCACATCGCGCGATCGATTTTTTAATGAATGATGAACCCGATGTAATACGCCCCGCTTACAAGTTTGAATTGACCGGAGAAAGTTACTTTGATGAATACGGCAAGTTTATAAAATCAGATATAAACAATAAGGACACCTTAAGCACTAAATATTATGCCACGCGTATTTTGCAGGATCTGCTTTCGTTTCATTCCGGCGATAACGATCCCGCAGCGTTAATCGATGCCGATCTGAAGCGCTTGCATTTTGTGAGAAGGCATGCTGTTACCGGCATTAATGATAGTTTGTATTTAAAAGCACTCGGCGTGCTCGAACAAAAATTTATCAAACACGCATCTTCTGCCGAGGTCAGTTATGCAATAGCACAATTATATAATGAAAGGGCAGGCAAATATGATCCACGGAGATCCGAGGAGAATGCCCAGGAGGGCATAAATAAATGGTTTAATAAAAAAGCGGTTGCCGTTTGTAAAGAAGTAAATGCGCGTTTTCCCGGCTCTTTTGGAGCTGAACAATGTCTCGCTTTGGAATCAAGCATAAGGCTTAAGAATATGACATTCACACTTGAAAAAGTAAACCTCGTGAATAAGCCATTCAGAGGTTATTTGTCATATAAAAACCTCACAAAAGTATATGTGCGCGCTGTTCCGGTTGAGTTTGAAAAATACTTGCGCAAATACAATAACTATGACGGATATGATGCAAAGCAAATGATGCAGGAATATTTAAAATTAAAACCGGCAAAAGAATGGGAGATCAGTTTGCCCGATGATGGAGATTTTCAGACCCATTACCTTGAGTTTAAAATACCGGAACTTGGTGCAGGCTATTATCTTGTTATGATAAGTGATAAACCTTCGTTTGAGGTTACGGGAAATGGTATTGCATATGATTTCACATGGATTTCAAATTTAAGTTTTGTAAACCGGCGGTTACCAAATGGAGGCTATGAGTTTTATGTGATGGACCGGGAAACCGGAAATCCACTCAAAGGCGTAACGGGTAATTTATGGTATTCTGAATACAATTATAGAACACGTAAGTACGATTTTATAAAATCAGATAGTTATGTAACTAATGACCAGGGATACTTTGCCGCATCTCCCAGGAAGGAATACGCGAATTTCGATGTTGAGTTGATATACGGAAAAGACCGGTACAGGACTGAAAATTCGCTTTATATGTACCGGCAAACACCCTATGAACGGAAATTGGAACCACGCACCATTTTGTTCACCGACAGGGCTATTTACCGACCCGGGCAGACCATATATTTTAAAGGAATAATGATCAACACCGATGGCCGGCGAAATGAGATCCTGGCTAATAATTTCGCCACAGTTACATTTTATGATGTTAATTATCAGAAAATTTCTTCGCTTGATCTGACAACAAATGAATACGGATCATACAGCGGCACATTTACCGCACCAAATGGCGTGCTGAATGGTAATATGACGATAGGAGATGGTTACGGAACGGTTAATATATCCGTAGAGGATTATAAGCGCCCGAAGTTTGAAGTAAATTTTTCTCCTGTTAAAGGAGTGTACAGGCTGAATGATGAAATAAAAGCGGCGGGGACCGCTAAAGCCTATGCGGGGTCGAACATTGATGGAGCTGAAGTAAAATACCGCGTTGTGCGAAATGCCTCCTTCCCTTATTGGTGGTGGTGTTGGAGAGGGTATTATCCTTCTTCTCCTCAAATGGAGATCACCAATGGTGTTGCAACAACGAATGATACAGGTGGCTTTGTCATTAACTTCAAAGCTATTGCCGATATGAGCATTCCACGTTCTTCATCACCTACTTATGTATATACTGTTTATGCAGATGTGACAGATATTAATGGTGAAACACGCAGTTCACAAACAGTTGTATCAGTGGCGTACAATGCGCTTAACTTAAGTGTAAATATTCCAGGCCAGATAAATAAGGATGCGGACAATAAATTTGAAATATCCACAAGCAATACCAATGGCGTGTTTGAGGCCGGTCAGGGTAAAATTGAAATTTACAAGGTAAAAGAACCCGATAGAATTTTCAGGAACCGTTTATGGGAAAAGCCCGATCGGTTCATTATGACGAAAGAAGAATACTACACTGCTTTCCCGAAGGATGTTTATGCTGACGAAAGTAATATGTTCACATGGGAACGAGGAGAAAAAATATTTGAGAATAATTTCAATACAGAGAAAAGCAAAGAACTCTTAATAAGTGATTTGGGCAATTGGAAGCCAGGGGTGTATGTAATGGAAGCCCATACAAAGGATAAGTTTGGCGAAGACGCGAAAGATGTTAAATACTTTACGGTGTATTCTGAAAAGGGAACGGCACTGCCAACCAATAATACCGATTGGTTCACCCTGGTTAAGGGAGATGGAGAGCCCGGAGAAAAAGCTGTATTTATATTGGGAACAAAGGAGAACGATGTAAAAGTGATATATGATATTGAAGAGCAGGGCAAATCTGTTAAGCGCGAGTGGCTTACATTGAGCAATGAACAAAAAAGAATTGAGATCCCGATTGAGGAGAAACATCGCGGAAACTTCTCCATTCACCTGGTGTTTGTAAAAAATGGCAGGGAGTACGAGCATGACGCGACAATTTCTGTTCCCTGGACAAACAAGGAGCTTGATGTTGAATTTGAAACTTTCCGTAATAAACTATTACCCGGACAAAAGGAGGAATGGAAAGTAAAGATCAAAGACAAAAAGGGCGATAAGATAATGGCAGAAATGATGGCAACCATGTACGATGCGTCATTAGATGTATTCAGGGCCAATAACTGGTATTTGAATATTTATGGAAATGATTATTCCACATTGAACTGGGAGAATCAATTGGCATTTGGTGCGAACAATTCTGTTTTGTATGCCGATGGATGGAATGACTACCATTATGGCCCATCGCGGAGTTATGACCAGTTAAATTGGTTCGGGTATTATTTCTACTATTATTACGGTTATTATGGACACCGTAACAGGGAGACGGATGGCGCCGATTATGAATATGATGACAGCGGACTTGAAAGAAGTAAAAGCGCAATGAGTAAGCCGATGAAAGATATGGCAGGAGATAAAAAGGCGGAGGAGGCTCCGAGCCCGGTTACCACTGCTACAAGCGAAGTGATGATGGAAGCGGAGGCAAAGTCAGGCGCAAGCGTGGCTCAACCGGGTGGGGGACAAGCAAAAACAAAAGGGGGAGATCTATCAGGTGTCGCGGCTCGTACCAACTTTAATGAAACCGCTTTCTTTTATCCGCATCTGCAAACGGATGAACAGGGCAGTGTGATCATAAAATTCATCGTTCCCGAAGCGCTTACCCGCTGGAAAATGATGGGCCTGGCACACACCAAGGACTTAAAATACGGACAGATCACAAAAGAATTGGTAACACAAAAGGACTTAATGATTGTTCCGAATGCGCCGCGGTTTTTCAGGGAGAATGACAAAATGGAATTCACTGCAAAAGTTTCTAATTTGTCGGATGAAGAGTTATCCGGCGAAGCGCAGTTATTTTTGTTTGATGCAATTACCATGAAACCTCTTCAGGAAATTGTTGATAGAAATTACACATCGGCCGGAGGCAGCATTGCAATTGACAATAAGGGAAACAGGCTTCCTGAAAATATTGTCGTCTTAAAATCACCTGCGGTTCAATCATTCACTTCAAAAAAGGGAGAAAGTGCTTCGGTTACCTGGACCATTCAGATTCCCGAAGGAATTGGTGCTATTACGTATAAAGTGGTGGGCAAAGCAGGCAACTTCACCGATGGAGAAGAGATGGCTGTACCTGTTCTTACCAACAGCATGTTGGTGACCGAATCGATGCCATTACCCATCCGCAGCAAGCAAACAAAGACATTTACGTTTGAAAAATTTATTGGTCAGAACGGAGGGTCGTCAACATTGCGTAATCACAGACTTACATTGGAGTTCACTTCAAATCCGGCGTGGTATGCGGTACAGGCTTTGCCTTATCTAATGGAATATCCATACGAGTGTGCCGAACAAACATTCAGTCGCTTTTACGCAAACAGTATCGCCACACAGATCGCGAATTCATCGCCCAAAATAAAAGCGGTTTTCGAAAGCTGGAGATCGCAAACACCGGATGCTCTCCTTTCTAATCTCGAAAAGAACCAGGAACTCAAAGCGCTGATGCTTGAAGAAACACCCTGGGTGTATGATGCAAAAGATGAAACAGAGCGGAAAAAGCGCGTCGCCCTTTTATTCGACCTGAACCGTATGGCCAATGAGTTGGACCGCGCGCTTACAAAGCTTGAAAAAATGCAGGTGTCGAATGGCGGCTGGCCCTGGTTCGAGGGAATGCCCGATGATCGTTACATTACCCAACATATTATTACCGGGATGGGGCACCTGGACCATTTAGGGATAAAAAATGTAAGAGAAGATAATAAGGTATGGCGAATGGTGAAACGCGGAGCCCGTTACCTGGATGAGCGTATACGTGAAGATTATGAATGGATATTAAAACATGGCCATCCCGAATTGGATAATATCAGTTATGAGCGGATACAATACCTTTATGCACGTAGTTATTTCAAGGATGTACCGGTTGAATCACGCAATCAAAAAGCGTTGGATTACTTCAAGGGACAGGCCCAGCAACATTGGCTCAATAAGGGCCGCTACATGCAGGGAATGATTGCGCTTGCGCTGAAAAGATATGATGATAAAGTTATTCCGGGCCGGATCATGAAATCATTGAAGGAAAACTCACTTAACAGTGAAGAGATGGGAATGTATTGGAAAGAGAACTATGAAGGATTTTACTGGTGGGAAGCACCTATTGAAGCGCAGGCTCTGATGATCGAAGCGTTTGATGAAGTGGCAAATGATAAGAAATCGGTTGACGACCTCAAGGTATGGCTATTGAAAAGCAAACAAACTCAAAACTGGAAAACAACCAAAGCGACAACAGAAGCATGTTATGCTTTATTGCTACAGGGAACAGATTGGCTGGCTACCGAATCGAATGTTGAAATTAGTTTGGGCAATGTGAACGTTGATCCTAAAAATTTGCCGGGAGTAAAGCAGGAAGCCGGGACAGGCTATTTCAAAACATCGTGGAGCGGCAGCGATATAAAACCGGCGATGGGAAATGTAACTGTTGTTAAAAAAGACGAAGGAGTGAGCTGGGGATCGCTTTACTGGCAATATTTCGAGCAGTTGGATAAAATCACGTCAAGCAAAACGCCATTGCAATTGGTGAAAAAACTATTTGTTGAACGGAATACACCAAGCGGACCTGTTATTGAGCCGATCGAAGGTAAAGTAACATTGAAAGTTGGAGATAAATTAAAGGTACGCATAGAATTACGTGTTGATCGCGATATGCAGTATGTACACATGAAAGATATGCGTGCTTCTGGTTTTGAACCAATGAATGTGATATCACGTTATAAATGGCAGGATGGATTGGGTTATTATGAAAGTACCCGCGACGCCGCAACAAATTTCTTCATCTCATATTTGCCCAAAGGAACTTATGTATTTGAGTATCCCTTGCGTGTAACACATAATGGAGATTTTTCGAACGGTATTACCAGTATTCAATGTATGTATGCGCCTGAGTTTACAAGTAATTCAGAAGGAATCAGAGTTAAAGTAGGAAAGTAAGTTGACTAAGACTTGCTGCTTGTTTGTTATAGTTTTCTATACTTACTGTTGTGTACTATTTGAATAACGAGCCATTTTAGCAAATGCATCTAATCTTTCAAGAAGTAATCCATAGAGCATACAATTAAAGGCTAAGCTCCCAAAATAAAACACAGTATTTTTTGTAACCACAGACCAAAATAGAGTATGTGTAGGAAAGCGAAGTATGTAAAATAATTTTGCAAACATTATCCAAATAATATTTGTTCCCAATGTGCCTTCGTCCTCGCCGAATCCGGCGATAAAGGAAGGAATCAGTAAAAGAATAAATAACCAAGTTGAAATAATAAAAACTCGTCCGCTAAATTTTTTCATTAATATGATAGCTGTGTGAAAGTAGTTAACAGTTTTATTGCCACTAAAGCACTAAAACACAAAATCCCACCAAAGTATTTTCTCAATTGTTTAGAAATTATTCAAACAATATTTTGTGCAATTTAGAGCTTTCGTGTTTTGGTGGCTTTTTGCTCGGCGCTTTACAATGATTCGTAATTCGTATTAATTGCTAGTAAGTAACCAGCCGTTGAGTATTAGACAGTTTATTTTCATCGGCAATAACAACGCAATAAACCCCTTTGGGTAAGTCTGAAATATCGATAAGTTGACGGGTAATACCACCATTGCATACTTTGGCAGTGCTGAGCAGCTTTTGTCCCAACAGATCATAGACAGATAAAGTTATTACAACTGCCCCCGCAGAGTTGTATTCAATTTCTGCTTTGCCATTCGCAGGATTAGGGAAAACGGAATTTATAAATAGTTTATCATTGCCGGATAACATACCATTTCCGGTTGGAATTGAGCAGGAATATTGTTCCACCTGCTGCAAGGCACCAGATAAATTCAACCTTCCATTGGTAACAGTAATGGCATTAAGAGAACTTATTTGTTCAGCACTATTCAATAAATAATTTTTCATCATTAATGCTAACATGCCCGGGTTGTTTTTGTAATCTGCCACCATTTTTGTACAGGCGGCGGCCCACATCAGGGCTATTGAGCCCGCGATGTGCGGAGTTGCCATAGATGTTCCTGTTAATGTTTGATAAGCAGCGCCCGGAGTGGTAGATAATATATTTGTACCGGGTGCGCCAATGTCGATTGAGGTGAGCCCATATGCTGCATTTGTGTACTTGTTATCGGTATTTGTTGTATTTGTTACCGCTATCATGTAATTACTGAGGCATGTTGTTGGAATATCACCCTGTACATCAACATCAATATTAAGGTTTGCGGTTGCCGCGGCACTTAATATTCCCTCACTACCTAATGAATCATAAAAAGCGCACCACAGCGGGTAATTAACCGGCTTCCCATAATTAACTCCAAAAGAGGAATTAGTAGAAACAATAAATGCCCCTGAGCTACCATTACTTGAGTTGTATAGTTTTCGCTGAGTGAGCACATAGTTATATGCTTTTATAACGATAGATTCTGTACTTGAAGAACCTATAACAGGCATTATTTTAACGTTCCAATTGATCCCTGCGACACCAATTCCGTTGTTCCCTTTTGCACCGATTGTTCCTGATATATGCGTGCCGTGACTGGAGGAGGTAATTTGCCCGTTTGTCTTTACCGCATTCCAGCCGTCATAGTCATCAATATATCCGTTGCCATCATCGTCTATCAGATTATTAGGAATTTCAGCATAATTTTTCCAGAATGAGAGATCGGGATGCGCCAGATCGAAGCCTCCGTCAATGACAGCAACAACTATCGTATCACCGGCAGCAGTTAAGCCTCCTGTGGTGATGCTCCATGCTTCAGGAGCGTTTATATCTGAATTCGGGGCACCACCGGACTGCCCGGTATTGTTCATATCCCATTGATTTGAAAAAATGGAATCGGATGGAATATTTATGCGTGGTTGTACATAATGATTAGATTGCGCTATTTGTATAAATGGAGACCTGCGCAATATAGCGATAACTGCATCCTGGCTCATTTGTGTTGTGTAATGGATGAGCCAGATGTTCATTGAAGAGGACAGCGATTCCTGTTGATCAATGGTTACCCCAATGCTGTTAAGAGATTCAGTTAACAGGTGAATATTTTGTCCTTTAAGCATCACAATTGCTTCATTAGGAACATAATTATCATCCTGAGCTATAGTGAAAGAGGGATTCGCAACAAGCAGTATTAATAAATAGAGTACTCTCCTCATGTATTGAAGATAAGTAATTACATTGGAAATTCAAAGAAGGGCCTCAATGCTCCTGTAATCGGAAGAACAGAGATTATTTTCCAAATACAACGGAACGCACCCAGCTTTTGCCCCAATTTTCAAGCTCTTCGTCACTCCATAGTTGAGGATAAAAAATACGTTTTTGAAAACGCGGAGGTAAATATTTTTGCCAGTTAGTGCCGCCTGTCGCTGCAATATCTTCGGGATCACCCTGTAAATATTTAACAGCGGATTTATAATGTGACAATGGCCAATTTACATTTATATTAAGATCAAGCATTTTCAATGCTTCGATAAGTTTTTGATTTTGCTGATCTGCAGGAGGCAATGTTTTGTAACGTACCCACAGGTTATCAGTCTTGCATTGTTTCGCCTGATCAATCAATTGCTTTGAGTATTTTAACTCAAATTGTTTAAGTGTCAAAGTTTTTTTTCCTGTTGCGAGTTCAGTAGCTCCTGTTTTCCAATAAATGTAATTATACGCTTGCTCAAGCGTGGTATCGGTTATAAAGCCAGAGAATTTCTCCCGGTGTTCGGCTTGCACCAGGTTAATAAAATCAGTACAGAAAATTTCTATCATACGGTATTGGCCGCTCTGGAAACCGCTGGCGGGCAGCAATGACATACGAAACTTGTGGAATTGCTGTGGATCCATGCCATCAACCATAATGTCAAATGAATCGATCAACGCGTTAAAGTATCGGTTGACACGTGTTATGCTTTTTAAAAGGCCTGCAGCGTTAGCTACTCCGTTTGCAGATAACTGACGGAATTCATGGAGCGAAAGTTTAAAGTACAATTCCGTTACCTGGTGATACATAATGAATATCTGTTCATCAGGGATGCTAGTCTTTGGTGTTTGCAGGCTAAGTAATGTGTCGAGATGTATGTAATCCCAATAAGTGAGATAGTCAGCATGCAAAAGTCCATCCAGATAGGATACAAGACTTTGTCCCATCGCCTCGTATTTCTCATCTAATTTTTGAATACGTTCAATAATTTCCGGTTTCAGCTCCATAAG
>JAEUTS010000045.1 GCA_016787005.1 Bacteroidia bacterium | reverse complement strand
GGATGGTGTGAAGATCGAATTCAACAGCAAAGAATGGGTGCACCTGCGCAGATCAAATACAGAACCTATTATCCGTATATACTCTGAAAGTGAATCCGAAACTACCGCTGATAATCTTGCAAAGAAAATAATGCTGGATATTCGGGAGATCATTAAAGCACAGCAAATCCGGAATTAATAATGAAAGTTTATCTTGACAACGCCGCAACAACCCCGCTTGATAAAGAAGTGTTGGATGCAATGATCCCTGTAATGAAGGATCAGTTCGGTAATCCATCATCTATTCATAATTTTGGGCGACAAACACGTGCGCTTATTGAGAATGCGCGTAAATCAATTGCTAAGTTTTTGAATGTTTCTCCCGCTGAAATATTTTTTACTTCAGGTGGTACTGAGGCTGATAACCAGGCTATCTCCTGTACTATCACTGACTTAGGAATAAAACACGCCATCACTTCGAGGATTGAACATCATGCAGTATTACATACACTGGAAGCCTTGGAAAAGCAAGGTAAAATCAAGTTGAGTTTTGTAAAGCTTACCGATAAAGGCCACATTGATTTAAAGGACTTGGAAGAATTATTAAAAACAAACGAACGCAGCTTTGTTTCCCTGATGCATGCCAATAACGAAATTGGTAATTTATTGCCAATGAAGGATGTCGGTGAATTGTGCGAAAAGTACAATGCCATTTTCCATTCTGATACTGTTCAGACAATGGGTCATTATGCGATGGATTTGCAGGCTGTTAATGTACATTTTGTTACAGGTGCGGCGCATAAATTTCATGGTCCCAAAGGGGTGGGCTTTCTATACATTAGTAATAAAGTAAAGATCAGTCCTTTTATACATGGCGGCTCACAGGAACGAAACATGCGTGGCGGAACTGAGAATGTATATGGAATTGTTGGTTTGGTTAAAGCCATGGAAATTGCCAATCGCGATATGAAAGAACACCAGCAGTATATACAGGGCTTAAAAACCTATATGATCGAGCAACTTGAAAAGAATATTCCAGGCCTTGGATTTAATGGTGATGCTAAAGGCAGCAGTCTATATACGGTCCTGAATGTTTTGTTTCCTTCAAATAAAAATGCCGAAATGATGCTTTTTAACCTTGATATACAAGGTATAGCGGCATCGGGCGGCAGCGCCTGCACTTCGGGCAGCAACCAGGGTTCCCATGTATTACGCAATATTGGAAGCGATCAAACCCGTCCTTCTGTGCGTTTTTCATTCAGTAAATTGAACACAAAGGAAGAAATTGACTATTGTGTAAGTAAGTTGAAGGAAATGTACGCCCTTAAAGTGGCCGGCTGACTAAATTCCTGACCAAAATCATATTGGATAATATATTCGGAATGACTTAAGTCATTTTTGTTTTATTGTACCTGAATTAGTTTTGAAAGAGAAATCAAAACTAAACCCATGAAAAACAAAATCATTGCTTACGCGATTCTGGCTGCGGTTTTCCTGTTTCCGTTCCGTTACGCATTTTTGGAGCCTCACAAAACAGATATGATCTGGATATTTAACTTTTTAATGGTCGTAGCAGGAATGTTGCTCTTTTTTATTCTTACTATTTCTGACCCTGAAAAAGAGAAGTCATAGCAGTATATCACAAGAGGAGTGTATGTTGGAATAATATCCTCCGAATCATTAGAGTTTATATCGAATAAGTTTTTTAGGTGGGTTTTAGTGTTTTTGTGCTTTAGTGGCATTTGAATTTTGGCCACCAAAGCACGAAAGTTCTAAACCTGCCGGCAGGCAGGTTTTCCCCCATATATTTTTTTGAAAATGCATATAATAATCTAATTCGGTATAATCTCTATTGTTTAAAAGAAATTTGAAGAGTATTTTTATACTCTATGCAAGTCACTTTTTTAGGTACAGGTACTTCCCAGGGCGTTCCGGTTGTCGCTTGTACGTGTATTGTCTGTCGGTCAAAAGATCCTAAGGATAATCGTTTACGCAGTTCTATACTTATCGAAGATGAGGGAAAAGTTTATGTCATTGATACCGGCCCTGATTTTCGTTACCAGATGCTAAGAGCAGGAGTAAAGTCATTGGATGCAGTGATTTTTACTCATGAGCACAAGGATCATATTGCAGGCTTCGATGATATACGCGCGTTTAATTATGTGTTGCAAAAGAAGATAGATGTATATGCCACAGAGAGAGTGCAGGAGGCAATGAAACGTGAGTTTGCTTATATTTTTGATGGAACAGACTATCCCGGTATTCCCCAAATCAATTTATTTACAATCGACAACAAACCGTTTGTAATTAACACTACACGATTTACACCAATTGAGGTTAAACATTTTAAATTACCGGTACTCGGATTCCGAATAGGCGATTTTACATATATAACCGATGCTAATTTTATTTCAGAGGAAGTGAAAGAAAAAATCAAAGGCTCGAAAATACTTGTTCTGAATGCGCTCCGCCGGGAACATCATGTTTCTCACTATACATTGGAGCAAGCCATTCAATTGACAATGGAACTAAAGCCGGGAAAGGCATATTTTACGCACATCAGTCATCAATTGGGTCTCCATTCGGAAGTTGAAAAAGAATTGCCTTCGGGTATTTTCCTTGCCTACGATGGTTTGCGTTTAGAATTATGATCTTCTGAACTTATTGAGTAAACATCCTGGTATTCACTATTGTCGGTATCACAGGGAGTGTCCAGGAAATTATTCTCACTGAAGTCCGATACAAATTCCCCTTTTTCATCCAGCTGAAAATAAAAGCGAATATTCTCAATGCCATTAATGCTAAGCGGAGTGTCAGTACGGTAAACATCAACAGGTCTGTCAGTAATAATATAACTGTATTGATACCTGGTCAATTTATATAAGAGCAGTGATTCAATGTTAAAATAAAGTGTGTCATATCCGTTTTTCTTCAACCAAACATTATAATTATCCTTCCATTTTTTCAATTTTATTTTAAGCATTGTTTCATACGATTCATCCAATATCAGGGGTGAAGTGCGTTTCAGGTGGTTTAGTCTCCGTTTGCAGCTATCCGGTTCATAGTCGCCGCTATTAATAAATTCGCTGACATCCACGGGCATTGGCATCATATTGTTCATCTCGTATTTCTGATGTTTGCAACTACTGATAAACATAAATGCAAGTGTGGCACAGGTTAAAACAAAAAGGCGCTTCATTAGAGTAAAAATTTTATTGTTAAGTAAAAATAGTCAAAAACCATTTGCATGATGCAATAAAAAGGAAAGCCCTGAAAATTCAGGGCTTTCCTCGGTCCAGATTTACTTTTTAATTATTTACTGCATTCTCCGCAACCTGCAGATCCGCAATTGCTGCAATCATTGCAGTCGGAACATTCACAGGTTTGGCAATCACATGTGCTGCAGCAGCAGCTATCAGTTGACCTTGCATTCAATGCGTAAATAGTGGCGGTAGCCATCATTAAGACAGCAGTACCGAATATTATCATTTTCTTTTTCATTTTTTTTTTAGTTTTAAAACCTGCCTTTGTAATTCATTTTGGTGAAGCAGGTAAGTTTAATTATTCTTTTCTTTTATACTGGCAGCACTCATGCAGGTTAGCATAAGCTGTATCATCACCCTTCATTTTCTCTGTATCATAACCAACACCGGCTATCTGCTTGTGGATATCATCAAGGTTTATCATGAGTGTATCGTATTTCACCCGGATCATTTTGGTGTCTTTGTTCCAATTGGCTTCAATAACACCATCCGTTTTTAACGAACCTTCTATGGTCTCTTTGCACATTCCGCAGTTACCCCAAACCTTGAACTCGGTGGTTTTAGCACTCGACGGTGCGCAGGATGACAGGTAAACAAGTGATAGCCCCAATGCTATGCATATAGCAATTTTTAAAGTTTTCATTTCTTTTTAATTTATTGGTTAGAATTAATTTGAAGGGTGATGGAAATACAGGTAGTACATCAAACCAACAGAACACGAATAAACAGGTGAAGTTCCTTTTTTAGATACTTTGGAGGTGAATGTGTAGCTTGAGTAATTACTTCAGCAATGTCAGTATTTTCTGATTTATCCAAAACATTGCTCAGGAGAAAGTTTGCAGAAATAATGGGCTTGACCTTTACATCAGCCGGATATTGATGAGAATCTTTTACCTTAACATAAGCTTGCTTATCCTTGCAGCAGTTGCTTTTACTTTCGCCGCCACAACCGCAATTAGGGTCGCTTTTGTAGTTAATGGTTATTGAAGATATCTTTCCCGCACAGTAATGTATATTTAATGCAACGCCAGTTGATAACATCACGTAGAGGAGCATTAAACATATGGATATTGAGCGTTTCATTAGTTTAAAGATAAGCAATTATAACATTATTTAAAAGTAATCAAAAAACATACCAAAATAATGGCTAATTACCCTTTACTACATTATTTAATACTTCATTGACACTTTTAGCGGCCGGGAAATAGGATACTATTTTCTGCAATACACCGTCAACAATCGAATCAGGACAGGATGCCCCACTGGTTAAAATAATATCGACAGGCTCTTTAGCCGGCAAAAAATTTTCAGTCGACAAGTGTTCTTGTTTATGGTAATTAAAGTGTCGTATAGTGTTCATTGATTCAATTTCGGTTGCCGATGAAATAAAATAAGTGGGTAGTTTTGCCTCGCACAATTCAACCAGGTGTGAGGTATTGGAGCTATTGTATCCTCCTACAACGATTGCGAGATCCGCCTTTTCACGCAATAGGCCATAGGTCGAATCCTGGTTTTCATTCGTGGCGTAACACAAGGTGTCACGGGTATCGGCAAAATGGTCTTTTATATTGGCTGCGCCATATTTTTTTATCATCACCTGCTTTATGTATTCGGCAATTTCCTGTGTTTCACTGGCAAGCATAGTGGTTTGATTGATCACGCCTACACGCTGCAGGTGTTTGGCCGGGTCAAATCCCTGTGAACAGCGATCTAAAAATAATAATTGAAATTCTTCGATCCCGATCTCACCCAGTATATATGCTCCTAATTTTTTAGCCTCATGAATATCCTTCACTACAATGGCAGGGGCGTTGATCTCACTTCTCGAGAAGGTGGCTCTTGTTTCCTCATGATTATGTTTCCCGTGAATAACTATGGAATAGTTATCCTCTCCAAGCTTTTCCGCCCTGTTCCATACCTTTTCAACAAAGGGGCAGGTGGTATCGTATTTGTGAACTTCTATACCAATCGCCTTAATTTTTTCCTGTATTTGTAAAGTTGTTCCGAAAGCCGGAATAATAACAATATCATTAGAAGTGATCTCGCTCCAGGGAATAAGTTGCTTTCCCGTAGTATCCATAATAAATTTAACACCACGATCTGTAAGGTCTTTATTCACCTCCGGATTGTGTATCATCTGGCTTAAGAGGAAAATTCTTTTTCCGGGGTTTTCCTCAACAGCCTTAAAAGATATTTCTATGGCATTCTCAACACCATAACAAAAGCCAAAATGGCGGGCAATTAAGAAACGTACAGGGCCAAAATCCAGAAGAGTAGGAGTGAAGTCCTTTTTACGCGGGTCGTTTATGCGCCTGGCATTCTTTATCTTCGATATGATCGGACTTCTGTAAAACTCGGGTATCCGGAATTGTTTCATTGCAATAATTTAGGATTAAGTATCTGCAAATTTATGTACAATATTAAGATTGCAGATCAACCTTATTTTTTTTAATCCCCAGTCCCAATTCCAAAATTCCAAATACATTTTAATCTCTCCTGCTTGTATAGCGAAGGATATAATATACCAAAGTTGTTATAGAGGCCAATGCGGCAACAAAGTAGGTCATAGCGGCCCATTTTAATGCTGTAGCTGCTTTGTCATGATCTTCACCGTGTGTAATATTTGCAGAGTTTAGCCATACCAAAGCACGTCTGCTCGCATCAACTTCAACAGGCAATGTCACTAACGGGAATAAAGTGATAATAGCCTGCAAAACAATAATGACAAGCAAAGCCTGGGAATACATTTGTGCCCCAAAAGCAAGAAAGGCCATAGCTATATAAACAAACTGCATAATACCTGATGTGATATTAACAACAGGAACCAGTTTAGAACGCAGGTTAAGCCATGCATAGGCAGTGGCGTGCTGCACAGCATGACCACATTCATGTGCTGCAATAGCCGCAGCAGAAATGCTTTGCCCGTTATATACATCATGGCTGAGATTAACTGTTTTATCAGCGGGATTATAATGGTCCGTCAACTGACCTTCTACAGAGATTACCTTCACGTCAAAAATTCCGCTATCGCGCAGCATCTTTTCAGCCACTTGTTTGCCGCTCATGCGATTGAACAATGGCACTTGTGAATATTCCGCAAATACGCTTTTTAAGCGATTGCTTACTAACCAGCCAATACCCATAAATCCGAAGACTATTATAAGGAGTATTGGATCAAAATGTCCGAACATCATAGTTGTAAATTATTAGTTATGCAAATGTACTATTCAAATCTCATACCCTTTATATATGATACAAATATAACAACGAACAGTGCCAATTTGATAGTTAAAATTTGTTAAAGATGTAATGCTGTCAGATTGCAGTTGTTATTGAAAGTCACAATGGCAGTAGAAATTATCCATTATGCGAGGAATTTCATTTGGTACATGATTTGAAAGTCTCTTCATCAAATAGTATAAACCAATTAAAATTACAGGAGGACCATAAAATGACACTTTTAACAATTAACAAACCAAACAGAAGCGGGATAAGCAGGAATAAATTATTCCAAACCTTTCCCGGAGTATTCGATGAATTTTTTAATGACTTCATCAAAAACGACTCGGCAGCCTATGTCCCCGCAGTAAATATTGCGGAAAATGCCAATGACTTTACGGTAGACCTATCTGCCCCGGGCTTCAGCAAGGAGGATTTTAAGGTAGAAGTTGAAGACAGTGTGCTTACTGTTTCAGGTGAGCACAGGACGGAAAGCAAGAATGAGAACAGTAACTATACAAGAAAAGAATTCAGCTATAACTCATTCAAGCGCTCATTTACCTTACCCGAGAATGTTGATGAAGAAAACATTAACGGTAAGTATGAGAACGGGATATTAAAATTGACCCTTGCAAAAAAAGCTGAAGCAGTTGTTAAAGCTACCAAAGAGATCAAAATTGCCTGATCGTTAATAAGTTTGTTATCAAAAAGCGTCTTGTCTATAAGCAAGGCGCTTTTTTATTTTGAGTAGATTTGTTGATATTGTAAAGGAATTGCATGCGAAAATGAAAACAGAGAAAAAGCCTTTAATATTAGTTACAAATGATGATGGAATAATGGCCCCCGGGGTTCGAGCTTTGGTGGAAGTCATGAAAGAGCTTGGTGATGTCGCTGTGGTTGCGCCCGATAAGGCTCAATCGGGTATGGGGCATGCCATTACTATAAACTCAACATTACGAATCAATAAATCGAACATTTATAACGTTTTACATGAGTATAGTTGTTCTGGAACACCTGTTGATTGTGTGAAGATTGCTGTTAACAAAATATTGCATCGCAAACCGGACTTATGTGTATCGGGGATCAATCATGGTTCAAATAGTTCCATTAGTGTTATCTATTCCGGTACTATGTCGGCGGCGGTAGAGGGTGCTATTGAAAGTATAGCTTCAATTGGTTTCTCTTTATGCGACCATTCCATTGACGCTGATTTTTCAGCAGCAAAAATAGTTGTGAGGAGTATTGCGCAAAATGTAATGAAAAATGGTTTACCAGAAGGTTCTTGTCTGAATGTAAATATTCCTCCCTTACACATTGACGAGTTAAAAGGGATAAGGGTTTGCAGGCAGGCAAAGGCCAACTGGATTGAGGAGCTTGATGAGCGTAAAGACCCAAGCGGAAACAGCTATTATTGGCTTACAGGAAGTTTTCAGAATTTTGAAAAGGGAAACACTGAAACAGATGCATATGCTCTTGACAATGGGTTTGTTTCTGTTGTTCCTGTGCAGTTCGACATGACGGCTCACCGTGCCATACCAATACTAAACCAATGGAATTTCGAAATAAAGAAATAACGTCATCACCGGGTTTTCAGGCTGAAAAGAAGGGCTTTGATTTCGACAAAATGTGGTTGGGCACAGTACTTGGAATGATTGCGCCTATGTTGACAATGATCGGCTATTACTATTATAATTTCAGTCATATTTCTGTTGATAAATTTATAGATCACCTCTTTGCCGCTCATATCGAATCAAAATTATTGAGTTTATGTGTGGTGTCTAATTTACTTGTGTTTTTTATTTTTATATGGAGTGAAAAATATCTGTCGGCCCGCGGGGTGCTGTTATCTACCTTTATTTATGGTGGACTTGTGATGTACCTTAAATATTTTCTATGAACTATTACATAATTGCGGGAGAAGCATCAGGGGACCTTCATTCATCAAATCTGATGAAGGAGTTAAAGAAGCTCGATGAAAGTGCAACATTCCGTTGCTGGGGAGGCGACCTGATGAAGGAGCAAGGAGCGGTACTGGTAAAACATTACCGTGAACTGGCTTTTATGGGATTTACCGAAGTTCTTTTGAACCTTCGTACAATTATGATGAACATTGAGTTGTGTAAAAGGGATATACAACAGCATAAGCCGGATATATTGATCTTAGTTGATTATCCTGGCTTTAACCTTCGGATTGCGGAGTTCGCCAAAAGAAAAGGAATAAAAGTGGTGTACTATATATCCCCGCAGATATGGGCCTGGAAACAATCCCGTGTACACAAAATAAAGCGTATAGTTGATAAGATGCTTGTTATTCTTCCTTTTGAAAAGGAGTTCTACAAACGTTTTGGTGTTGATGTAGAATTTGTCGGACATCCCTTGCTTGATGCTATCGCGGCTTCCCAAAGCAGTAATCCTGTAGTAGAATCGGAAAAACCCATAATCGCTTTACTGCCCGGAAGCCGAAAGCAGGAGATCACACAAATGCTTCCTTTAATGCTAAGTGTAAAGGAAAAATTTAAGAATTATCAGTTCGTTGTCGCGGGAGCTCCTTCTCAGGCACCGGAGTTTTATGAAAAAATACTGAGTGCTGAAGATGTAAAAATTGTCTACAACCGGACTTACGATCTGCTCCGTCAGTCATATGCGGCATTGGTAACCTCAGGTACGGCCACGCTTGAAACAGCTTTGTTTGGTGTGCCCGAAGTAGTTTGTTATAAAGGAGGTAAATTATCTTTCGGGATAGCAAAACAATTGGTGAAGGTGAAATATATTTCGCTGGTTAATTTAATTATGGACAAACCGGTAGTTACAGAGCTTATTCAGGAAGGACTGACAACAAATAATATACAGGCGGAATTAACCCGGATATTAACTGGTTCGGCAAGAAGTCAACTGATTGGAGATTATAAAGAACTAAAACAAAAGCTGGGTGGTGCAGGTGCGTCAAAGAAAGCTGCTGAAAGCATTATCCGATCATTGAAACCGTGAGATACAGTATACCGAAATATCTTATTTGTATATTAACCCAAGCACTGTTTTTCGGCTATTCATCCAACGCCCAAAAATTTAAAATCGGACTTGCCGCCAATTCACCTTCTTCTACGGTTATTTTTACACCACTTGCAGGAGATTACAGGATCTGGCTTGACACCGTTTTGTTTAACCCCGGAAATACAGCGGATGTATACCAACTTATGCTTGATGGCGATTCCATAGATGTAAAAACATTCGAGAGAGGTATAGGTAAATGTAAAAAAATACTTTTCAAAGCTCTCGTGAAGGATGGAAGTTTTAAACTAAAATCAGTTAAGCCGGAAGCTAAAGTGAAGACCTACGATGACGATCTGGAGGTAACTGTTGCAAGTACCGGATTGAAACTCGTAAATAATGTTGATGTGGAAGATTATATTGCCGGAGTGGTGGAGTCGGAAGCCGGTTCGCGCAGTTCTTCGGAATATTATAAGTTACAGGCAATACTTTGCAGAACGTATGCGCTTAATGGTTTAAAAAAACATGAATTGGATAGTTTTAATTTGTGTGACCAGGTTCATTGCCAGGCATATAAAGGGAAAACGGATAATCAAACAGTTTTGTCTGCTGTAAATGAAACAAGGGGTCTTGTTATTGTTGACGATAATCTGAATTTGATATCAGCCACTTTTCATTCTAATTGTGGTGGACAAACAGTTAACTCGGAAGATGTATGGTTATTATCAGCTTCTTATTTAAGATCGGTAATAGATACATTTTGTTTGCGAATGCCGAATGCGCGCTGGCAAAAAAGAATAACGAAGTCGGAATGGTTGAATTACCTCTCTTCAAAGTTCCGGTATCCAATCGCTGATTCTGCAAGTTGTGGTAAAGCGCTTTCTGTGCAGCAAACAAATGGGAGGGAAGTTTATTTTGTCAATAAAGACCTGAATGTTCCGTTAAAGAATATTCGTTCTGATCAGCAGTTAAAGTCGACCTATTTTTCTTTATCTCTTCAAAATGATACAGTGTTATTTAACGGGAGGGGATATGGGCACGGCGTGGGTTTGTGCCAGGAAGGTGCTATGCGTATGGCTCAGGTTGGAATCTCTTACAGAGAGATCATCGGTTTTTACTATACTAAAGTGCACCTTGTTGATCTCGCCGTATTAAGTTTTTTCAGAGAAGACTAGTAATGTTAACAGATCAGGGGGCGGTAAGGTTTACATTTATGCTGCAGCCATTTTTGTCCGTAACATTTACAGTATATGCTCCCGGGCAAAGTTGGTTTTTATACCTGTTAACATATCCGCCTGAGACGGACCAGGTGTAACTATATGGACTTGTACCGCCTGTTGCATTTACCATTACCCATTCTTTACAGCCGCAACCTGAACAGTTCGCTGTGCCCTTTGTAAATTGACCGGTCAAAGGCTGTGGTGCTATTATTGCCGTAGTATTTGTTGCAGTACATCCCTTGTTGTCAGTAATAGTTACAGTATATGTTCCTGGGGACAAACCTGAAATTGTTGAACCTGAAATTCCACCCCCCCAGGTATATGTGAATGGTGTTGTACCACCGTTGCCTGAAGCCGAGGCAGAGCCACTACCTCCATTACAAATAATATTAGTTGGCGTGATACTTACAGTAACTACAGGATTGACCGTTACTATAGCTGTTGAAGTTGAAGTGTTGCCACCTGAATCCCTTATTGTTACAGTATAAGTAGTGGTTGATGCAGGACATGGGCTGATGTTTTGTGTTGTAGCGCCATTATTCCAGGAGTAGGTGTACGGTGCAGTTCCTCCGGTTGCGCTTGATGTTGCTGTTGCGCAAGTCCCCGGGCAAACTGAGCTACCTGTTGCTGTGGCAGTGGGGCTGCCTGAGCAAACAGTAACAGTTATTGGGGTAACTACATTCTTGCTACAGCCACTGGTTGTCACAGTATGGGAAACACTATATGTCCCTGCAGTTAAAAAGGTATATGAAAAATCAACTGTTGTACCGCTTACATTTGCAGGTGTTATAGTTGAAATAACCCAATTATATGTTCCGGTTGTACCTGTATTAGTAAATGTA
>JAEUTS010000043.1 GCA_016787005.1 Bacteroidia bacterium | reverse complement strand
ACTCGTATAACTAATCCCGTCTTTCATAAAATAAATATGAATTCCCGATGAACCGGATTCAAAAAGAATATTATCATCCCATTGTCCCATATTTTTCCGGAAGGAGGCCGGTAAATTCTGGAAGTTCTGTTCTATCAATTTCTTCTTTGAGTCAGACAGAGATGATCCGAAGGTTGATTCAACCTGGGCTCCTGCCCTACTTACAGGATAAATAAAAATGAAAAGAAAGGCGAATAGAATCGGTCTCATTCTACTTAAACTATTGAACAAAGCTTGTTTAAGAAATTCCATAATTACATTTCTATTTTTTGTAATTAACCTCAATACTCAGGGCGCACTCAAATTAACATTCACACTACACCCATTCTTGTCTTTAATATTTATTGTATATGTTCCGGGACAAAGCTGATTTTTATACCTGCTTACATATCCATCCGGCCAGGAATAGCTATAAGGACCTGCGCCTCCTGTTGCGTTAATCAATATCCATTCTTTACAGCCGCAACCTGCACAAGCCGCAGTACCTTTGGTATATTGCCCCGTCAAATTGCAGGGAAGGCATGGTGCACCTGTGATATTAAATGTTGCCGTTTGCGACTGATTACAATTGCTTGTTACCGTTACAGTGTAACTACCCACACAAAGACCGGTAATTGTGTTTGACGAGTTGCTGCTGTTTAAGGTGGAGCTGCCATTGCTCCAGGTATAGTTAAAATCTGCTTCGCTGCAGGTTAAGGTTATAGTGGCAGAACCATTGCAGGGACCACAGGCAGAAGAATTTACCTGTGACTGAGTTTTGCCAGGAACAACAGGTATAAATTTGGCAATATAGCCATCATCAACACCATTTGCTGTATTGTCATAATAAGCCCCGCTACCGGGATTAATAATCGGATAACTATTTTCTGTAGCTATCACTCCTATCCATTCGCCTGTAATAAATAAATTCCCGCCATTGTCAAGTGCTAATGCTTCGCGCACATCATTCCCGCTACCACCAAAATAGGTAGCCCATAATACTGACCCCACATTGTTAAATTTTATTATAAATAAATCACCTCCAAAACTGCCTCCATTAAAACTGGGGTCATAATAGGATTGAACACAACCTGCATTGCCTGCAGTAAATATATTGGTTGAAAGTGTTTCAAAACTCACATATACATTTCCACAATCATCAATTTCTATATTATCAGCAGTCTGAATGCGTTCGTTAAGGCTTCCACCATAATATGTAGCCCACGTAAGTACACCGGCATTAGTAAATCGTAAAATAAAAATATCAGATCCACCACCTAAAGCAGATTGATAATATGCGCTTCCCCATGGAACTGTAAGAAAACTAACCGATGTGCTATTTGTTGTCCCTTCCACATATAAATTACCGGACAAATCGCATCTGATAGACGTCCCCAATTCATCTCCTGCTCCTCCATAATAAGTAGCCCATACACATGCTCCGGAATTATTAAATTTCAAAATAACCGCATCGAGACTAAATCCTCCCTCAAATACATTGTCATTATAGCCTCCTGCAAGTGTTTGAGTGGGAAATCCACCATTTGAATCACTCACTATGTAAACATTGTTTGAGCCATCGCATACAATTGATGACATCCATGAATTCCCATCACTTCCGGTTCCGCCATAGTAAGTCGACCAATTCAACGCGCAACTACTTGAAAATTTCAAAATAAAAATATCCCGTGTTCCACCAAGTGTATTATCATTATATGCTCCAGGCAAATTTTGCATAGGAAAATTAGCAGACTCTGTAAATCCTGTTACATATATATTATTACTCCCATCAAAGGCGATACCCTCACCACAGTCCTTTCCTGTTCCTCCAAAATAAGTCGCCCAGGTAAGTGTACCTGAGTTGGAAAACCTTGCAACAAATACATCCCCTAATACTCCGCCGGCATAGGTCGCATCATTATATGCACCGGCTAAAAACATAACAGGAAAATTTGTACTAAATGTCATCCCGGTAATATATATATTACCTGCAATGTCACACTTAAGTGAATTACCCACTTCATAATTACCGCCACCGAAATAAGTTGACCATATCAATAATCCCGAATTCGAAAAT
>JAEUTS010000350.1 GCA_016787005.1 Bacteroidia bacterium | reverse complement strand
CAAAACAAAGTACAACTTCCTATATCAAAGATATTAAAAGGAAGACCCGCAGGAGTTATTCATCCGAAGAAAAGATCAGGATTATATTAGAAGGCTTGCGGGGAGAAGATTCCATAGCCAATATCTGCCGTAAAGAAGGTATTGCAGATGCCTTGTATTACAAGTGGAGCAAGGATTTTTTAGAAGCAGGGAAGAAAAGATTAAATGGAGATACCGAAAGAGAAGCCAGCAGCACGGAAGTTGGTGAAATAAAAAAAGAGAACGAATCGTTGAAAAAAGTAGTGGCAGAATTATACCTTGAAAATACCGTGCTTAAAAAAAGTTTAAATGGTTTAGAATAAAGAAAAAGCAAGAAAGGTATATGCGTTTTAGCCAGGAAGAAAAATACGATACGATTCGTTTGGTGGAGCAATCAGAACTTGGAGTGAACCGTACATTGAAAGAACTCGGTATTCATAAAAGTACGTTCTATGGTTGGTATAATGCTTATTTAGAAGGCGGATACGATGGTTTAGCGCCAAAATCCAGTAACAGAAAACAATACTGGAATAAAATATCCGATCAGGAAAAACAAAGCGTTGTTGAAGTTGCTTTAGAACATACCGATAAATCACCCAGAGAACTTGCCTATCATATCACCGATACATTTGGCTGGTATATATCAGAATCCAGCGTGTATAGGATTTTAAAGTCTCGTGGGTTAATAACATCGCCTGCCTTCATTTTAATGAAAGCCGCCGATGAATTTAAAGATAAGACCAGGCGGGTGAATGAAATGTGGCAAACCGATTTTACCTACTTTAAAGTGGTCGGCTGGGGATGGTATTATTTATCCACCATACTGGATGATTATTCACGGTATATCGTTTCTTATAAGCTCTGCAAATCCATGAAAAGCAATGACGTTATCAACACCGTTGAAGATGCGTTAAGATTTAATGGCTTGGAAGATCGAAAACCAAAGCTTTTAACGGACAACGGCTCTTGCTACATATCTTCTGAGCTGAATGATTATTTACAACAGCTGGATATTAAACACATACATGGTAAAGTCAATCATCCGCAAACGCAAGGAAAAATAGAACGTTATCATCGTTCCATGAAAAACGTAATAAAGCTCGACTTTTATTATTCTCCTGAGGAACTTGAGCGCAGAATTAGGCAGTTCGTTGATTATTACAATAACAAACGCTATCACGAATCTTTAAACAATTTAACCCCTGCTGATGTTTATTTTGGCAGAGCCAACAGAATTATAGAAAGGAGGAACAGAATAAAATTACAGACACTCAAAAACAGAAAAAGGGCTTATGTGAAAAGCAAGGCTTTGACGAGTCCATTAAAATCTCTTAACTTTAACTGATTAATGAAAAAGCCTCTCTTAAATTTTGGCAATAAAAGTCCACTTTGGTTTGACTACATACAGTTGGTATGTTAAAATGTTGCGAAGAAATTATCCTGCATTTATGGATGAATCGGAGCAAGAAATAAACAAATTTCTTCTGGAAGTGAAGCTTTTTGAAAATGCTCAACCATATGATGATCAAAAATTACAAAGGGTTTATGTAAACATGGTACGTTCATTAATTGGTAAGGCTGTTAGCGTAATGCCGGTTTATATAACGGTTAATGCTTCTATACGGCCATTAGAGCCGGAGTTGGTTCAGGGATACTTTATCGAACCTTATGCTGTAGCCTATAAATTATCCAAAGAGAGCAAAATTACTGCCATTGATTATTCACAATTTGATTTCCCGAACCCTGCTGACAACAAATACCCTCGAGATTATATGGCAAGCATGATTTGTGATTATTATTCAACCTTATTTCTAAATCGTGCAGATTTATTTGAAGCTGCTAATCGATCAGAGGCAATATGGCTTCGTCAAATGGCTCTGGAATTGGCAGATAGCAAGGAAATGAAGAGAAAAATTGAAGATAGGATGGATAAAATGAGCACTCCTTGAATGAAATTATGATTTTAATTTGTAAAGGATAGAATTGATATTGCGTTGACATGCAATCTTTGTATCTTAGTAAAGTATTTAAATCTTAGCCTTTTTTTAACAAATTCTCAACTACTGTTACTGTATGAAATACAAACGCATCCTTCTGAAACTTAGCGGCGAAGCCCTGATGGGTGATAAGCAATTTGGTATTGATAACAAACGCCTGATGCAATATGCCTATGAAATAAAGGAAGTTGCTGAGGCAGGGATACAAGTCTCTATTGTAATTGGTGGAGGTAATATATTCAGAGGTGTACAGGCCGAGCAGGGGGGGATGGATCGTGTTCATGGTGATTATATGGGTATGCTGGCTACTATGATTAATAGTATGGCTTTGCAATCGGCGCTCGAAAGCATTGAGGTTGACACACGTTTATTGTCGGCTATAAAAATGGAAGAAATATGTGAGCCATTTATCCGGCGGAAAGCGGTTCGTCACCTCGAAAAGATGCGTGTTGTTATTTTTGGTGCCGGAACAGGAAACCCGTATTTTACAACCGATACGGCTGCAACATTGCGTGCTATTGAAGTTCAGGCCGAAGTGATATTAAAGGGTACACGTGTGGATGGAATTTATAATGCCGACCCCGAGAAGGATAAGACCGCGAAAAAATATGACACCATTACATTTAATGAAGTGTATCAGAAAGGCCTTGAAGTGATGGATATGACTGCCTTTACGCTATGTAATGAAAATAAATTGCCCATTATTGTGTTCGACATGAATAAGCCGGGCAACCTGAAGAAGGTAGTGTTGGGTGAGCGGGTAGGTACGTTGGTTGAGTTTTAACTTTAATTTCATCGGTCTCATTCGTTAGTTGAAACTATGCACTTTCAGTGCAAGGCTTTCAGTTTCTGAAAACATTTTTTTCTCCGTGGCTCTCTGTGTCTACTCCTTTTTCTCTGTGTAATTTTTTGTTTCACAGAGTTTCACAGAGGAGACACAGAGAACCACAGAGCATTTTTGTTTAGTATTGTGGAAAGAATTTTATTCTTTCTTTACCACAACCTATGGATTTTCATTCCATAGTGGTTTACTGTTTATTGTGATGGCACGGCTTAATCGATGCTTCCTCAAAAGATATTCAGTCAACTTTTTTATGTGTATATTTTTCTGTATTTTTGTGTATAGATAAATTTTATATTATGCGAACAAATATTGAATTAAATAACAAGCTGATCGGAGAGGCGATGAAATTAAGCCATTCTAAAACAAAAAGAGAAGTTGTGGAATTGGCGCTTGAGAACTTTGTTAATTATTTAAAGCGCCAAAAAATAAAAACTTTTTTTGGCAAAGTCAGATGGGAAGGAAATCTGGCTGAAATGCGAAAAACTTGAAGAAAATTCTTGTTGATACTTCCGTTTGGATTGATGCTTTTAATGGTAAAAATACCCATCAGGTAAAGCTGCTTGAAAAATTTATTGAAAAAGACCAGATGGTTGTACTTTGTCCTGTTATAATTCAGGAGATTCTACAGGGGATAAAAGAAGATAATCAGTTCGGGGAAATAAAAGATACATTAACCGGTTTTGAGGTGCTATCTATTGATGCAATTCAATCTGCTTATGGTGCGGCTGCTCTTTATAGGGCTATTCGTAAAAAAGGTGTAACAATCAGAAAAAGTAACGATTGTTTGATCGCATTTTTTGCTATTTATCATGAAGTAGAATTATTGCACAACGATATCGATTTTGATCGGATTGCGCGTCATTCATCTCTTAAAGTATTAAAGAAGTAATTTAAGCTCTATTTGCATATTCATAAAACAACATTTAACTTTATCGAAACCTTGTCAATTAAATAACAAATCATAAACCTGCGGTGAGCGAAGTCGAACCGTACTAAATCCTTAATCTACTATGGATCCTAAAGTTCAGGCTTGTTTAGATGCTGCGAAGCAGCTTATGGAAAAGGCAATTACACACCTCGAAAATGAACTTACAAAAGTAAGGGCAGGAAAGGCAAGTCCATCGATGCTTGATACCGTAATGGTTGATTATTACGGTTCTAAAATGCCTTTGAATCAAACAGCCAATGTTAACACACTGGATGCCCGTACACTTATTATTCAACCCTGGGAGAAATCAATGCTGGAGCCTATTTCCAAAGCCATTACTGACGCAAACCTTAACCTTAATCCGCAGAACGATGGAACGGTAATCCGTATTAATGTGCCGTCGTTAACTGAAGAAAGGCGAAAAGACCTGGTGAAAAAAGCTAAAACTGTCGGCGAAGACTGTAAAGTTACCTTACGGACTATACGTAAAGACGCGAACGATTCTATAAAAAAACTGAAAGCCAACGGTTTGCCTGAAGACGAAGCAAAGGAAGGTGAAACAAAAGTGCAGCAGCTTACTGATAGTTATGGTGTAAAAGCCGATAAGCATTTGGAGGCAAAGGAAAAAGAAGTTATGACGGTTTAGCAGATCAGGCCTGGGCTTCCTCTGCGGAACTGACTGCCTCTACCGATATTATTTCAGGAATAGCGCGCTTAATAGTTTCTTCAATACCTGCTTTCAGGGTCATCATACTCATTGAGCAATTTTTGCAGGCACCCAATAGTTTAAGTTTCACAACCATATTCTCAGTAACTTCAACCAGGGATACATTTCCTCCATCGGCTTCGAGATAGGGTCGGATTTGATTTAATGCGTCTTCTACTCTTTTATTTAATTCCATTCCACTCATTTATAACAATGCTGATTTCTGATTTTAAACGTGTTGTGTCACCTGGGGTGCATTAGTAATAGCAATTTGTTGCGCCACCGATCTTGCGAGTTCTGTGAAAGCAATTGCCTGTGGCGTGTTTTCCTGCAATACAACAGGTCGGCCGGCATCACCCGCTTCGCAAATGCTTTGTACAAGGGGGATCTGTCCTAATACGGGTACTCCGAGTTTTGCAGCTAAGTTCTTTGCTCCATCCTTGCCGAAAATGTAGTACCTGTTATTCGGTAATTCTGCAGGTGTAAAGTAAGCCATGTTTTCAACTATTCCAAGTATAGGAACATTTACGGCCGGAAGGCGAAACATACTTATGCCGCGTTGAGTGTCAGCTAATGCAACTTGTTGAGGGGTACTTACTATTATTGCTCCAGTAATTGGTACAGCCGCAACTATTGATAAATGTATATCACCTGTTCCGGGAGGCAAATCAACAATTAAATAATCAAGCTCACCCCAAACTGTTTTATGGATAATCTCATTTAATGCCTTGCTGGCCATTGGTCCGCGCCATGGCACAGCCTGATCCGGTGCGGCCATAAAGCCGATGGAGTTTAGTTTAACACCATAGCTTTCAACAGGTATCATCATGTTGCTGCCTTCAACACTTTTAACAGGAGGACGCTCATTTGTTACATCAAACATAATTGGAATTGATGGGCCATAAATATCCGCATCAATTAAACCTACTTTTGCCCCTTGTTTGGCAAGTGCAACAGCAAGATTAGCGGCAATAGTCGACTTACCTACACCACCTTTGCCTGATGCAACAGCGATTATATTTTTTACACCCGGGAGTGCTGTTTTATCTTTTCTGCGTGAGGTAACGTCGGCATCCATCTTCACATTTACCTTTGCTTCCTTATCAACAAAATGTAAAATAGCATTAACGCTGGCCTTATGAATCATCTCTTTCATAGGACAGGCAGGGGTTGTAAGCATTACAGTAAAGTTTACATTTTTCCCTTCAATGGTCAGGTCTCTCACCATACCAAGCGTAACAATGTCCTTTTTCAGATCCGGATCATCAACATTTTTTAATGCATCAAGTACTTGTTCTGTTGTTATTGACATTCAAAAAGATGTATTTAGATTAATTTAAGGTGGATTGCAAATTTAACAAGACTTACAGTGTTTTTTGCGCCTAATTTGTACATTAGGTTTTGCCGATGTACATCTACGGTTCGGGTAGAAATAAATAATTTCTCTCCTATTTCTTTGTTGGTATATTCATTCGCAATATACCTGAGTATTTCAATTTCACGTTTGCTTAAATGAATTTGATTCAACTTCAGTTCATTCGCGTAATTAAACAGCCCGGCTGAGTTTTTAAGGCCTAACTTATTGATCATGTTACCACGATGTGATATTACTGTGCGAATGGAGATGTTCAGTTTTTTTGCAATTTGCTTGTCTGAAAGCTTTTCTGCAATGCATAGCAGAACTTCAATTTCACGATTCGTAAGTTTTAGTGTACTTAACTCAAGTTTTTTGTCATCAGCAGGCTGCTCCTGATGAATTAATTTCAATGCTACATCATTGGCATAATATAGCTTGCCATTTAAAATGGTTGATATAGCTGTGCACAATTCTGTGGGACCTATGTTTTTAAGGATGTATCCTTTTGCCCCGGAGTCGATTGTTTTTTTTATATAACCCAATTCATTATGGTTGGATAAAGCTAATATCTTCATGTGTGGTTTGTAAATCAATATATTGCTAATGGTTTCGGCACCGTTTAAACCAGGCATCTGGTAATCCATTAAAATAACATCATAATCGTTTTTCTGAACTTTGTGGATTGCATCTTCTCCGTTTTCTGATTCGGAAACAATGAATTTATATGTTTCGGCCTTTGATTCAAGCATTATTCGTATTCCGTCACGTATCATTTGATGGTCATCAACAATTAATACCTTAATCTTTTCGGGAATCAAATTCAATTGCATTATTGAATTTTGAGACGAAATAGTTGGATTGAAAGTGTTTGAACGCATGGTTTGTTTATTTTTTAAATGGTATAATGTTTTAATATTATAATATGTTTTGACTTATTTCTTTATTTAATATCAAACTATTTACGGGTATAAATATAACGAATTCGGTACCTTTATTCGGTTCACTGGTTACATTTATTTCTCCATAATATGAATGAACCCTTGAATATACATTTTTTAGCCCCATTCCGCTGGTTGAATTCGGTTTATTTGGATTAAACCCGCGACCGTTATCTTTTAATAAAATTCCGATTCTGTTTAAATCACATTCGAAGCGTATATTAATTTTAGTTGCTTTACCATGCCTGACAGAGTTGTTGATAAATTCCTGAACAATCCTGAAAATTGACAGCTCAAATGATTTATTAAAGGAGGGAAAGTCCTGTGGGGCATCAACATTCAATTCAAGTTTATCAAGGGAATAATGTTGCCGACACAATTGTTTAATAGTCTCTACTAAGCCAAATGTTGTTATGGTATCCGGCATTAGGTCAAAGCAAATGCTCCGAAGGTCAGAAAGTACAGAATTTAAGGAGTCAGAAGATTTTGACAAGAGCAAATTGTTCTTGAAGTTATTATCTGTTTCGAGTAATGTTGCCAGGTGGAATTTAATCACAGATAATTGTTGACCAATGCTGTCGTGTAAATCTTTCGCGATCCTTTTTCGCTCATTTTCTTGGGTTTCAACAATAGTCCTTATAACAAGGTTTTGTGTTTCTTTATGCTTTGTAATATCTCTGATTATTCCCTGGTAACCAATTGTTTCCCCATCATCATCAAAAATCTTGTTGCAGGAAACCAGCACCTCAATCGGGTTGTTTTTCATATCTCGAAATTGCAGCGGCAGGTCAATAAGGTAATTGTTTTTAGAGAATAGTTCTCTTGTAGAATTCAACTCATTTACATTTCGAAATAATTCACTGATTCGGACGCTGTGTAATTCATTGGATGGTATTTTCAGTAAATTAAACCCCGCCTGGTTTAATTCTGTGAAATATCCTTCTTTGTCAACAATAAAAAATGCTTCATTTGAATCTTCAAATATTTTCCTGTACTTATCAAGTAATTGTGTGTCATTTTTCCTGAAAGTATATATAGAATATGCTTCATCAATAGTCTTTTTTAACGCGTCAACCTCAAATGGCTTCATAATATACTTATAAATATGCCCTTTGTTTACTGCTTCAATAACAGCTTCTATATCTGCGTATGCCGAAAGGATCATTCTGATAGGGTAAGGGTGTTTTTCTATAATTGACTCAAGAAATTGAACGCCGGTGGTCTTGGGCATGAGCTGGTCGGTAATTATTATGTGTATGTCATTTTTGTTTAAAATTTTTATCGCCTCATCGGCAGATCCGGCAGTATAGATATCATAAAATTTCCGGTAATTGGCTTTAAACGATACCAGGTTATTGATCTCATCATCTACATAAAGCACCTTTATTTTTTTCTCTTTCATGCGTATGTGTTTTTAAGCGTATTAGTCAAATCGAATGCGAATTATATTAGTTTCCTGTTTGTCTTAGCTTAGCCGGGATGACATTCCATTTTTTCTTGTTTATGAATGTACAATTGGTAAAGTAATAATAAATTCGGCACCTTTACCTTCTTCAGATTCAACTGAGATGTTTCCTTTGTGACTTTGTATTATTCCGTACACAATTGATAACCCCAGGCCTGTACCAGAACCCACTTCTTTTGTTGTAAAAAACGGTTCAAAGATCTTGTCTTTTATTTTTTCGGGAATTCCAATGCCATTATCTTTTATGCGGATGACTACACTATTACCTTCAGCTTTTGTTTTTATAATTATTTTCGCTTCTTCGGTTTGTTTGTTGCTATGTGCAGCCAGTGCTTGTGTTGCATTATTGATAATATTCATGAAGACCTGGTTTAATTTACCAGGATAGCACTCGATTGGGGGAAGAGTGATATCATAGTCTTTTATAATTTGAATATTCCCTTGTTTAATACTGTTGTTCAGAAGAGTAAGTGTTGCGTCAATACCTTCATGAATGTTGACTCTTTTAAGATCACTTTCGTCCAGCCTCGAAAAACTTTGTAATCCCCTCACTATTTCTGATGTGCGGTAAGCACCTTCATCAATGCCTTTCAGCAATAAATTAATTTCGTCAATTACATAGTCTGTGTCCAATGTTTGTTTCAGCGTATCAATTTCTTTAAGCTTTTCTTTTAAATCAATATCATTTGATATTTCACCATACTTTGCCAATAGCTGCAAGATTTCTTCCACATCCCTCCTCAAAGGTTTGATGTTTGAAATCACAAAATTTATCGGATTGTTTATTTCATGCGCAATACCGGCGGTTAATTGACCAAGTGAAGCCATTTTTTCAACACTTACGAGTTGAGTCTGGGTATCTTTCAATTCTTTGTTGGATGCTTCCAATTCATAAGTACGTTCTTTTACCTTTGATTCTAATAGGATATTTTGATTTATAATAATTTTTTCATTTTCCTTTAAAGCCAATAAGGTTTGTGCTTGAGATTCCTCTTTTTCTTTTTTCAAGATGTTAATTCTGTCTGCCAATGCAAAAGATAGTAATGTAACTTCGATAGCCGATCCCAACTCAAGAATATAATTGGTCAAATTATTATTTGGAAACGCTCCTTGATGTTTCATTACATATATTATAATACAAATTAAGAATGAAGACCACGCAAATAGAAAAAATTTTGCTGGTCGATAACCTAATATGGAAATTTTTATAGCCGTATAAAGAAGATAAACTGTCAGTAAGAGCGCGCTAAAATCGATGATATTTGAGCTCAAAATTTGTTTATCTAAAATACCCAAAACAATACTCGTAGAATAAATAGCAATTATTAAATACGAAATATTATGGACAATTGGAGAGTGTTTTTTTGTTTGTAGAAAATTGTTTGCAAACAAGACCGATAGAATTCCTCCAATTGGAACAATTATAAAAATTCCATGCGAAATCATCCAGGAAGAATTTGGCCAAAGATACCTAGATGTATACCCTCGCAAGCAAGCTTGTGTCAGGCCAATAGAAAATGCATATACAACATAATACAAATAACTTTTGTCGCGAACAGAGAAATAGATAAATAAATTGTACAATACTGTTATAATTATAATACCAAAATATATTCCAAATATTAATTCATTCGTAATATTTGAATTATACAAAGATTCAGAGGTGCCAAGTCTAAGTGGAAGTTGTATTTGCTTGCCACTTTTTATTTTCAATATGTATAAGGCGGTTGTGTTTTTTGGAATTTTTAAGTCGAGGAGGTAATTCTGATATTTATGGATTCTTTGTGAATATGAATATAATTCGCCGGTTTTTTGAATTTCATATTGGTCATTTGGTTTGATAGAATAAAGTGTTAATTCATCAATAAGTGGATGAGAGAGCTCTAAAAGAAGTGTGTTTGATTCGGAAATATTTTTTACATAGAATTTCAACCAAAAGGAAGAAGAAGTTACTCCAAAATTGGGTGTAGTCTGATTATTTGTTTGAAAATCTTTGGAAGCAGAAACTTTGTCAATAGTAAGTTTGTCATTTTTGTCTTCGAGAATTTGCAACGCTTTTCCGATAGTAATTACTTTTTTGACATCAGAAAATACAATGAGTGTATCCGCACTTAATTTGTTTTCAAAAGTGATCAACAAGAATGTTAAGATGTAGAGTGTTACGGTTTTCATTTGTTAGTTTTAGTTGTTTGATATTATTCTAGACCAAAGGAATATATTATTTTTTTATGCCAATGCACAAAGTGTGGTCAAGGGGAAGTTTAATAATTTTTACGCGTTGAAATCCACCTTTTTTTAAGAAGTCGGCTACTTCTTTTTTTGTGTATATCATTGCTTCTCCAGTGGCAACAGCTTGGAAGTAGACTGAGCCAACAACGCTAGTAATGGGGCCAATTCCATTGTCATTGCTTAGTGTGCTGAAAACATAGATTTGACCTCCTGTTGGCAATGAATTGTAAATATGTTTAAATAATTGAATATTTTTCTCAGGCGACCATATTGTAACAATATGTGAATATAGTACGCAGTCAATACTTTTTGGTAGTTTGGTTGTGAACATGTTTCCATTTAGTGTATCAATACGACGGGAGAGGTTGTTTTTGTTAATGTTTGTTTTGGCTCGTTCACATATGCTTTTCATATCAAATACTGTAATTTTAAGATGTGGATTTTTCTTGGCAATTGAAATAGCATTGGTGCCGTTGCCGCCTCCGAAGTCCAAAAGATGTTTGAATTGTTTTAGTTGTAATTGTTTAATCAGAAAATAGTTCGATGAATCTGAAAGTGATTGCATGCCATCTTGAAATATTTTTTCTAAGGCCGGTTGGAATATTAACCTTTCATATAGGGTCTTTCCTTTGCCCGGGAACTGCCTTAAACCAATGTTTTTATTTTTTTTTAATGAATCTACAAAGTCAATTACTCCAGGATATACGATGTGTTTTTGCCAACCCAAAACACCTATCCAATTAACCGGACTTTTAGATATCAGATATTTTTCCAATTGTTTTACATTATTTAAAGCTCCGGTTTTTTTATTCCTTGTTATTAGTTTTAGCGTTAACAGTCCATCAAGAAGAATTTTGCATGGAATTTTTTCAAGGCCAATGTTTTCTGCAATTGACCTAAAAGAAAGCCTATTAGGTTTTTCATTAAGTAAGTCAAAAACTTTTAACTGAACCCCTGCCCAAAGTAATTGAAATGCTGAATGGCCTTGGACCAGAAGCATAAGATTGTTAAGAGATGTCTTATTATTTGGAGATTTTTTTTTCATGGTAAACAATTTTAAATTTTGAATGATTGCTCGGAAGATAGATTCATTAATACTTTAATTCATATTCGTTTTTGAAAATTTAACTAAATGTCAACTGTCTTGTATTTCGTATGATCAGAATGTATCTTCATTGGATATACGCAAGTCGTATTCAACTTCTATTATTTGTCCTTTTGGTCCGTACTCAACTCTTTTTTGTTTAGGCTGCTTTCTTAAGCTAATAATTTTGTTTCTTTGATCTGGATCAGCAGATTTAAGTTGCTTCAAATCTTTTATGGTTAATAATGAGGCTATGAGATCAGGTCTGGGATAGATAAAGGTCCCCTTGTTGCCAACAGATTCTTCCGCCACAAAACCCATGCTTTTTGCGAGTTGAACTGTATAAGGGCCACATAATACGAAAAGTGAATTTAAATTCAGTTGGCGAGCCAAAACAATACTTGCCCTGGCAATAGCGGCTCTGGTAAGTAGAATACTGTACCCTTTGCCGGACATTTTTTTTGAATTCCATAAACCGCATAATTCGCCAGTTCCATTTGTTGAATATTGTTCAACTATGGACAATACTTTATTGTCCAATTCTGCAAGAGCCTCTTCTAATGGTAATAGTGTCTCTTTTGCTTTTACTTGTAAACGGGTACCGCCATAAATCTCTTTGCCATCTAATGATTCAACAATTATTCCATAGACAAAAGGGTCACGAAACCAATAGTTGGTGTTAGTGGTTATTTGAGTAATATTATAATCGGTCAAGACTTTTTGTAAGCTTCCCTATCTATAGTGCCAGTGGTTCAAAGTTATTTAATTGTTCTTGTTCATTGTAATGTTTCGATAAATAAAGTTCAGGTGTTAATCCTTTCAAAGATTCGTGAGGTCTGTAAGTATTGTATTCCATCATC
>JAEUTS010000305.1 GCA_016787005.1 Bacteroidia bacterium | reverse complement strand
ATTATTAATTAATATTGCTTAAATTTTTAACACTACATCGCTATGAAGCAGTTTTTTAAATATGTATTGGCTACAATCACAGGTTTAATCATAACATTGGTACTTGTTGTCCTTTTTTTTGTTGTCTTAATCGCCGGAATTATTTCTTCAGCATCTGATGAAAAGTCCGTCACAGTTAAACCTAACTCAGTACTGCATTTAAAATTTGAAGCGCCTATCGGTGAACGAACAGATAAAAACCCATTCAAGAATTTTGATTTTTCTTCTATGTCCGGCAAAAAGGATATTGGACTTAACGATATTCTCGAAAACATAAAAAAGGCAAAAACAGATAATGATATCAAAGGTATTTATATTGATATGAGTCGGGTGCCTGCCGGTATAGCTACTGTGGAGGAAATACGTAACGCACTCCTTGATTTTAAAACTTCCGGAAAATTTATTTTTGCATATAGCGAAACATACAGCCAGGGGGCATATTACCTGTCAAGCGTGGCCGATAAGATTTACCTGAACCCCGAAGGAAATCTGGATTGGAAAGGACTAAGTGCACAGATGATGTTTTTTAAAGGCACTTTGGAAAAACTGGAAATAAGCGCGCAGATATTTCGTCATGGTAAATTTAAAAGCGCCATTGAGCCATTCGATCTGGACAAGATGAGTGCCGCTAATCGCCTGCAAACAATGACATATTTGAATGCGATCTGGGATCATATTGTGGATGGCATTTCAAAAAGCCGGCATATTCCCGTAGATGAATTGAATCAAATTGCTGATCAGTTAAGTATTCGCCAACCCGAAGATGCAGTGAAGTTTAAAATGGTCGACGGGCTTAAATACAAAGATGAAATTCTTGCTGAGTTGAAAAACAAACTCGGTCTGAAAGAAAAGGAAAAGATCAATTATGTAGATATCGGTGATTACACGCATTCGCGCAGCAAAGAGAAACGATCAGCTAAAGAAAAGATAGCTGTTATTTATGCAACGGGGACCATCGGCAGCGGGGAGGGCGATGATGACTCTATGGGATCGGAGCGTATTTCAAGGGCCATTCGTGAAGCACGTTCAGATAGCAACATAAAGGCCATTGTGCTTCGTGTAAATTCACCGGGCGGCAGCGCGCTTGCTTCTGATGTTATCTGGAGGGAAGTATTCCTGGCAAGAAAGACTAAACCGCTTGTTGTGTCGATGGGTGATGTGGCTGCTTCGGGAGGGTATTATATTTCATGCGCGGCCGATGTTATTGTTGCGGAGCCGAATACCATCACCGGCTCGATCGGGGTGTTTGGTATGCTTCCGAACGCGCAAAAATTCTTTAATAATAAATTGGGTATAACTATTGATACTGCAAACACTAACAGGCATGCCGACATTGGAAGTGTTTACCGGCCTGTTACTACTGAAGAGAATCAGTTCATCCAGCAAAGTGTTGAAAATATTTATAATGTGTTTATCGGTAAAGTAGCCGATGGCCGCAAAAAAACAACAGCCGAAATTGACAGTATAGGGCAGGGCAGGGTGTGGAGCGGTGTCGACGCGAAACGGATCGGGCTGGTGGATGAATTAGGAGGTATTAACGATGCCATTAAGATAGCGGCTCGGAGAGCAAAGCTGGATAAATACAAGATCGTTGAGCTGCCTAAACAAAAAGAAATTTTAGAAGAG
>JAEUTS010000277.1 GCA_016787005.1 Bacteroidia bacterium | reverse complement strand
GCGAAAGGTGCAGGATACAAGGGAGTACGGACATTACGTTGATGTGAGGGCGCAATCAGACTCTTCTTTACAGATAGCTAAGCTGTATCATAGTTCCGCGGCCGATTATCAAAAGCAAGCTGACGCTAAAAGAAAAGAAGCTGACCCGATCCTGAAACAGGTTGATGAAGTTCCGGAGGGCACTCCTGTGCCAGAGGATTTGGCTCAAAAAGTAGCAAGTATAAAAGGAGAGGTTACCTTTTATCAGCAAAAAGCGGACTCGGCAAAAATTCTTGCCAGGAATGCAGAGGAAGTAGCTGCGGCTAAGTTGACAGAGTCTGAATCATTCCTTGAAACATTGGACGAGAATAAATCCAAACAAATTCTTGCCGCCTATAATGCGAAAGATGTTCCTGTAAGCACAGTTGCAGATAACCAACAGAAGACAGGTACACAAACAAATTCGGGCGCAAAAAAGGCGACAAAACAACCTGCGACAAAATCCGGTTCAATGGTAGTTAATGTGCTGGGAGAAGGTTTTGAAGTCAGCAACGGAAATGTATATACGAATGATCGTCCGATACCAATTGACCCGAAATTACCGGAAGGCCTTGTCTTTAAAGTACAGGTAGGTGCTTTCAAAAACCCGATCGCGCAGGACGCATTCAAAGGTATGAATCCCATATCTGCCGAGACAACGCAGCGTGGCCTTATACGCTATACCGCAGGCTTGTTCCGTGATATATCACCTGCCAATGTTGCCAAGAGTAAGATACAAGCCATCGGATACAGGGATGCCTTTGTTGTTGCTTTTTACAATGGAAAACGCATATCATATGGCGAAGCGATGGCAATGGTGAATGGTGGTAAAGTGCCTGAAGTTGCTTCAAATACAACACAACCAAATTCATCCGCACAAACTAACGCCACAGAGTTTCCTTTAACTCAGAAAAATAATACAGGTGTAAATACAAATGATTCTCAAACACAAAGCAGCAGCCAGGGGACGTCAATTGCCAAAGCCACTGACATTGCAACGGTATCAGGTGTAGTTTATACTGTACAGGTTGGAGTTTATTCCAAGCCGGTAACCTCCGCCCAATTATTTAACATAGGGAATTTGTACACCGAAACAATGAATAATGGACTTATCCGTTATACTTCCGGTGCATATACCGATATTACTGAAGCGACAAAAGCCAAAGACGCCATTGTTGCAAGAGGTGTCAGGGATGCATTTATAATTGTTTATAAAGATGGTAGGCGTGCTACCGGCACTGATCTCACGCGGCGTCCGAAAACAAATGCGAATACCGAAACTGTAAAAAATGATAATACACCTTCTTCAGTATCGGCACAGGACATTGTATTTAAAGTACAGGTAGGTGCATATAAATCGGAAGTGCCTATTGAAGTGGCCAATAAGTTTTTATCGATCGCCACAAAAGGTGTTAATGTGAGTAAGGACGAGACCGGAATGACGATATATTCAGTTGGGAAATTTAAAACTTACGAAGAAGCGCTTACCACAAAGAATGAGTTGGTAAGCAGTGGGATTGCGGACGCTTTCGTTGTTGCATACAATAAAGACAAACGAATGAATCTGGATGAAGCAAAACAAATTATAAATAAGTAGAATAAAATGATCACGCGTAATGACACGTTGGTGGAAACCGAAGAAAAGGTTTCAACTGACACCGAATCGAAAACAGAAAAACTCAGGGACCTCATTGTTTACAATGATGATGTGAACTCTTTTGATTTTGTTATCGAATGTTTTATTAAGGTATGCGGCCATGATGAAATTCAGGCAGAACAATGCACATACCTGGTACATTACAAAGGAAAATGCGCTGTGAAAAGGGGTACGTATGAAGAACTCGAAGCAATATGCATAGCTTTACTGGATAGAGGTTTAACAGCTAAAATTGAATAGGTTGTATGAATAAAAGAAATCTGATTTTTTCAGGTGTTATTATAGCACTTGTATCCTGTACCCGTGTACCCATTACCGGCAGAAGGCAAATGAATCTATTACCTGAGTCGGAAATGATGTCGATGAGCCTGACAAGTTACCGGGATTTCCTGAGCAAGAATAAAACGGTTCCTGATTCCGACCCGCAAACTGAGCTGGTGAAAAAAGTAGGCGATAATATTGCTAAAGCCGTACAGCGGTATATGACGGCCAATAAAAAATATGCAAGCAGGGTGCAGGGTTTTAAATGGGAGTTTAACCTCGTTAATGACAAAACAGTTAATGCCTGGTGTATGCCCGGAGGCAAAGTGGTTGTTTATACCGGTCTTTTGCCTGTAACACAAAACGAAACAGGTTTAGCCATTGTAATGGGACATGAAATAGCTCATGCCATTGCGCGTCATGGTAATGAGCGTATGAGCCAGGGTTTACTGGTTCAGTTGGGCGGAATTGGTTTGGCAGTAGCGACATCGACCAAATCAGGACCAACGCAGGATATATTTAACCAATCTTATGGTGTCGCAAGTACGCTTGGTACATTAGCTTATTCCCGCAAACATGAATCGGAAGCGGATAAACTTGGCCTTGTTTTTATGGCAATGGCCGGCTATAATCCTAGTGAGGCACCCGCTTTTTGGGAGCGCATGGCGGCTTCTTCAGGCGGACAAAAGCCCCCCGAAATATTGAGCACCCACCCGAGTGACCAGACACGTATAAAAGATATCAGGGCATTTTTACCGCAGGCCATGAAGTATTATAAGCCGGTGAATTAATGGATATAGATCGGACTTACGCAAAAATGAGTGAAGACTCTTTTAGCTGTTGGGTTACAAAGTGCTCCCATTGGTTTTATTTGATAAGTTTTTTTTGTACACTTTACTTGCCATAAATACCCATACCAAAGCACAGGAAAGGATATAATTTCGCTGGCTTATGTTGGTTCTGGTTTGGCTCATTTAAGTTAGTGTATTACTATTCGAGCAGACTCAATTTTGTTTTTTGATATTAATTGGGGATTTCCTGTAATCTCCAAGGTCAGAAAAATTCAATAAAAATTTTAGTTTCAAA
>JAEUTS010000266.1 GCA_016787005.1 Bacteroidia bacterium | reverse complement strand
GATGATGTGTTTCAAAATGTAAATGAGTACGGGTTCAATGAGCTGATCGGAATTAAAAGTCCTAACCGGCTCTTATTGAATATAAAAAGACGTATTGAAAACTCCGGCAAAATTACAGCAGCTGTAATGGCATTCCCGGTTCCCTTCGGTATAGTGGGATTGCACAGAATTTATCTTGGCACAGAACCCTATGTTCCTGTTTTATATATTGCGACCGTTGGTGGTTGCTTTGGAATATTACCCTTAATCGACTTTTTCGTTATTATCCTTGAAAAAGACACCGGCCAATACCTGAATAACCCCCGTGTTTTTATGTGGGCTAAGTAATTCTTTATAAATTACTTATGGCATCTTCATTTCAATCTTCAAATTAATGATGTTTGAATTTTTTTTGAAACCTCAGAACTGATAGCATTTAAAAAGTGAATTGTTGTACCACAGATTCCATTAACTTTACTCCACAAATAAATAATTAAATTCAACCTGAGATTGCTGACCATCGACCAGATAAAAACGCCTGTAAAACTTGAAATGGATGAATTCGAGGATAAATTCCGTGACTCCATGCGTAGCTCTGTTCCTTTACTCGATAAGATCACCAATTATATTGTAAAACGAAAAGGGAAACAGATACGGCCGATGTTTGTTTTCCTGTCTGCCAAGATCTGTGGACAAATGAATGAATCAACTTATCGGGCCGCCGCCCTTATTGAATTATTACATACAGCTACCTTAGTGCATGATGATGTGGTTGATGACTCAAACATACGTCGTGGCTTTTTTTCGGTGAATGCGCTTTGGAAGAATAAGATCGCTGTACTGGTAGGAGATTACCTCTTGTCGCGCGGCCTTATGCTTTCAACTGATAATAATGATTTTCATTTGCTGAAAATTGTAAGCAATGCTGTTCGGGAAATGAGTGAAGGAGAGTTGTTGCAGATCGAAAAAGCACGCAAACTGGATATAGATGAGAAAATATATTTTGATATTATTCGCCAGAAAACCGCCGTGCTTATAGCTTCCTGTTGTTCATGTGGAGCGGCTTCGGTCACAAATGATACTGAAGTGATTGAGCGGATGCGGCAATTTGGAGAAATGGTGGGAATTGCCTTCCAGATAAAAGACGACTTGTTTGATTACGGATCCGGTGAAAATATAGGCAAACCGACAGGAATTGATATTAAAGAAAAAAAAATGACCCTGCCGCTGATTTATGCACTTAGTAAAGCGGGGTACCTCGAAAAACGAAAAATCATAAGTATTATTAAAAACAATAATAACGATCCTGAAAAAGTAGCCGAAGTAATTAGTTTTGTAATTAAAAGCGGAGGCATTGAATATGCAGGGCAGCTTATGAATGAATACAAAAAACGAGCACTTGATATCTTGGATACCTTTAGCAATAGTGCATCGAAAACTTCTTTACAACAACTTGTTATATTTACTACCGAAAGAAAAAATTAAAATATGAACCGAATATTTATTTTTTTTATCATAGCATCGTTTCTTGCGGCATGTAAAGGTCCGGCAAACGACCACACTGAACAAGCAACAACAAAGGACACCGTTGCCGTCGAAAATCCTATGTTAAAACCTCCAACAGATCCGTTTCAAAAAAACGGGGAAGAGAAAACAAAATATTCTAACGGCGTATTACGCACACAGGGCAATTACAGGAACGG
>JAEUTS010000022.1 GCA_016787005.1 Bacteroidia bacterium | reverse complement strand
GAATAACTGAGAGTGGGTTAATATCCTGTTAATTAATTTATTTTTTTGAATGCTTTCTTTTCCCTTTCCGTCTTTCATAGCGTTTATAAGTCCTCTATTAATTTAAAACTACTTAATAATAAGTTTTTGTTTGTATAAATTATTGTCAGTAGAAGCTGTAACTACATACGTTCCCGGTGAAAGTTTATTGCCTATTTCGATGCCTTCCGGCACAGAGCCAGACGAATCAGTTAATACTATTTTTGAATAAACAGTTTCTCCCAAAACATTAGTTAAAACAACCAATACCTCTCTGATATCTGTGATGGAAGCAATTTTTACAAATATATTCTCGCCCTGAATTGGATTTGGAAAGAGCGAGAAACCGTTTCCGTTAAATGTTTCATTACAACTTGTGGCAACTATAGTTGAACGGGTGTATTTTCCATCGTAATCCGTTTGCATTAATCTGTAATAGTTTGTTTCCGACAACGGGGCTTCATCCACGGCAGAGTAGTAAAGTTGAATTGTGCTATTTCCCGCACCTTTAATAGTTTTTATTGGGATAAAGTTTTTTCCATCGGCAGATCTTTCAATAGTGAAATGATTATTATTGGATTCTGAAGCCGTAACCCACTTTAACTCTATTTTGCCATCTCTGCAAGTTGCATTAAAGGTTATTAAACTTATAGGAAGAGTGGAAGGGTTTGCCAATTTCATTATAAAGCCATCCAATGATCCTCCCGCGTAAGTGGATGTGTAATAGGCCCCGCCGCCGGGGTTATTCAATCCGTTATTACCTGAAGCACCCGAAAAGCCAACAATAAAAAGCGCTCCTGTCAAATCAAATTCTATATCAATAGCCGCATCATTAGCAGTACTTCCGAAGTAAGTTCCCCAGCGCTGTACACCTGAATTGGTGAACTCAACAATAAATCCATCATTTGAACCGGCATTCGATCCCTGGTAAAAAGTGCCGGATCCAAAATCGAGAATGGGCATGTCAGTTGAACCGGAGTAGACTGTGGAAAAGACATTACTATAACTATCAAGTCGGAGTGAGCCGTCCCTGGAAGGTGTGTCAGTTCCTGAGCCTCCAAAGTAAGTCGTCCAGATTTTACTGCGACTGCTATTGAGTTTAATAAAATAGCAATCAAACAAACCGGCACTTGCAAGCGCTGCCTGGTAATATGTGCCCCCACCTGGATTTGCAGTAGGCAGATTGGTTGATTTTGTGTAGCCTGTTGCAAATATATTACCGCTGCCATCAACAACTATAGAGGAGCCATAGTCCCCAGCATTTCCGCCAAAGTAAGTTCCCCATAATTGCACTCCGCTATTTGAAAATTGCAGAATATAGGCATCGTCTGAAGTTGATTTTGTCCCCTGGTAAAAGGCGCCGCCACCGGGATCAAGCACAGGAAAAGTGGCTGAATTTGTGTAGCCAGTTACATAAGCTTTACCTGTATTGTCAACACAAATATCATAGCCTTCTGTGTCAGTCCCATTTCCTCCAAAATACGTAGCCCAATTTCTCACGCCGCTATTATTGAATTTGCAGATTACACCTGAAAACCCACCTCCTGTGTAGGTCCCCTGAAAAAACGCTCCGCCACCCGGGTCGAGCGTTGGAAAATCGGTTGAAGCAGAGATGCCTGTGGCAAATAAATTTCCGCTTCCATCAATAGCCAGTGAATATATATCTTCCATATCGTTTCCTCCATAGTAAGTTGCCCAACTTCTAACTCCACTGTTTGTGAATTTTAAAAATATAGCGCAGAAGGAAGTGTTAGTCGCCTGGTAATATGCTCCTCCCCCCGGATCTAAAGTTGGAAAATTTGTTGATAGGGTGCTACCGGTAATAAATACATTTCCGCTTGCATCAATAGCCGTGGAATTGGAGTAGTCATCGCTATTTCCACCGTAAAAGGTCGACCAAAGCAGAACCCCCGCATTCGTAAACTTTAAAATGGCAATGTCATAAGATGTAGAAATTGTGCCCTGATAATAAGCGCCGCCACCCATATCAAGTGTTGGAAAATTTGAAGATAAGGTGTAGCCGCAAACAAATATATTTCCATTGGCATCAATTGCGAGGTTGCCAAAGTAGTCATAATTATTCCCTCCATAATAAGTACCCCACTGAATAACAGGATCTATTACAAGTGCCGTGTTTGAATCATATTTTCCTACTTCAACTCCAACTTCGTATGAAAATATATTTCCAGTCGGAGCAACAGCTTTTATTTCTTCGTTCATGATTCCTGTATAACTCATTTGGGAGGCGATTGGGTTGTTGACCAGTAAAGAGTACCTATTCTTTGCGATGTAGTTTGATGTGATTGTGTTTGAAGTGTCGCCCTGGTAGCATAAAAGTTTTCCTTCAATGAATTCTCCAAATTTATTTTTAATATGTATACGGTCATTGTGGATAGTCGCTTTGCCGCTGCCCTGGTACACCAATTTTATCATATTTGGATCAGCCCCGGGGTGCACTATAAAATCCTGTGTGATTCCACCGGTGAATTTATTCTTGTTTGATGATTTATCGTTCATGTACAATACCCAGTCTATTCCAGGATAAATATTCTTCAGGGTTATTTTGGAATACATCCCTACATTAAAAATTCCATCGGGGCAATGACCAAAATAATAATTTACTTCTCCATTGGTAATGTCGGATTCGGTTATAATGTTTTCCATCCGGATTTTTGCACCTTTCAGCAGCATATCAACGCGTAGCCAGTTTTTTTTGTATTCCGCCAACACAGTTTTGTTTTTTGATAAACTCATTCTTTTTGAAAGTTGGCCAGAGGGAGTCGCTATTTTTGTATTCTCAAATCTGTAAAATTCATAGGTAATTCCGGCTGTAGTAATCCATGCATTAATGCCGTGCGATGCAACTTTAAATAATACGTCAGGTATGGGGTATCCAAACTGGTCGGCAAACTGGCCGGTATTTTGCTCAAATCCGATTTGTTTTTCTGACACCCATTCTTTTATTCTGGTTGCGTCAGCTAAGTTTATTTTGGTCTCAGCTTCCAAAAGTTGTGAAAGAAAAATAAAAATATAAAAACCAATTCGCCGCATCATTCCACTAATAGATTGTCTCCAATACTCATATCACACTTTTGCTATTATATCTTCGGTGAACAGAATAGCTGTAACAAACCATCAGGGATATAGACAAAAGGTCTCTTGAAGAGCTTTCGTTCTAAATTTAATCAAATTTTGGGTTGTAATCAATTAATATTTATTTATAAGTAATGCGAACAATTAATATATTTGGCAAAACGAAATTATGAAAACACCTTCGGAAAATTTGTTTAATTTGATTAAATCAATGGATGCACAAGAGAAGGTTTTCTTTAAACGATATTCCAATTATAATTCTGATAATAAGGGATATATAAGACTTTTTGATGTTGTTTCATTGCTGAAAATTTATGATGAGAAGGTTGTACGGAAGCAGTTGGCCGGAGACCCTGTCATAAACAACTTAAAACAGTCCAAAAGTTATCTTATCGAATCTATACTTAAAAGCCTAACAGCCTACCATTCAGGAGAGACGATCGATTCAATGCTGTTCGAATATATCCATCGAATAGAAATTTTAAAGCGAAAGCAGCTATATAAAATGGCTTTTAAATTGATCAGTAAAGCCGAGCGGCTTGCTCTTGAAAACGAGAGATACCCCTATTTGTTTGTTGTATTGCAGTTTAAATTGGAATTGGCGGAAAGGGAAAAAATTCATGATTTGATTTTTATTAAAGAATTGAGTGGGACTTACAAAGAGGTTTTTGAGTACTTAAAGTTATATAAGAACAATTTGAAGTATAAAAGACTTAGTCAGTATTTTGCCGCTCATAAGATGAATAATGTAATAATTGATACTGAAACACGGATGAAGTTACTGCGGATGACAAAAGATCCCCTGCTTGCTGATGAAAAAAATGCATTTACTACCGAGTCAAAAAAAATCATGTTTAACACACTTGGGAACATATTCGGGAAACTGGGCGAATGGGACAAAACAGCTTATTTCTCAAAGAGAAACTTAGAGCTTATAGAATCGGATAGGGTAAAGCTGGCCAATTTTGAATCTCATTATTTAATAACGGGTCATAATTATTTATTGGCACTTACCAAATTAAGGAACTATGAGGAGTTTCGATTAGGATATTCTAAAATGCTGAATTTTTATATGACAATGCCTTCCAAAAGTAAGACTCCTGAAGCATTTGGGTGGATATTGAAAATAAGACTCCTTTTTGTTTCAAACTGTGTTAATTTTTTAATGTTAGACGAAGGACTAAGCGCGGCCCTGAGTTTGAAGAGGCTTATTGAAAAGAATATGTACCATGATAAATTTTTAAATGCTGTACTTTATTATAAATTTTTTGCCATTTACTTTTTTAAGGCCGAATATAAAAAGGCGATCCTGTGGTTGAATAAAATTATTGCTTTGGGCGGAGAGAGTTTCAATCGGGAAATATATGAAATGAGCCAGCTTCTTTTAATTGTTTGCCATTTTGAACTAAAAAACTATACTCTTTTAAGGTATTTGACAAAGGCAATTTCGGGTTATCGGGAGAAGGCAGAAGGGGGGCTTGAGTTTCGTGAAGAAATGATTTTGTTTTTTAACAAAACAGCTTCGGAAAAGGATGTCAATAAGGATCGCTATGTAGGATTATATGCTCGTATTCAAAAGATGCTTGGAGATGACACGGGTGCTAATATACTCGACGTATTTGATTTTATTTCATGGCTGGAAAGTAAAATCGAAGACCGCCCGTTTGCCGCGGTTATAAAGGAAAAACAATCACAGAAGAAATTGTTGTAATGGATGCGGGGTTATTTGGCTTAAAGTTTAGTGTTCAACTTAATAGTTTACCTAACCCTGAACTTTGAACTCGGAACATTGAACTGGTTATAGTTGATCAGGGAGCAGTAAGGTTAATATTTGCGCTGCACCCCTGCCTACCGTAGCAATGGCTAACGCGACGGCAGGCAGGCATTCTTATCTAAAATGAATAGAAGTCATTTACGGCGCTGTTAAATTAATATTTACACTGCATCCATTCTTATCCTTAATATTTATAGAGTAAGTGCCCGGACATAGCTGGTTTTTGTAACGGTTAATGTATCCATCGGGCCATGTGTATGAATAGGGACTTGTTCCTCCTGCTGCATTCAGCATTATCCATTCTTTACAGCCGCAGCCATTGCATCCTGCACTTCCTTTAGTGAATTGGCCGAATAATGGCGGAGGCGAAATTACTGTAGAGCTGGAAGTGGCTGTACAACCTTTTGAGTCAGTAACGGTAACAGTATAGTTCCCCGAAGCCAATCCCGTTATTGTTTGTGAGGTTTGTCCATTGCCCCAGGAGTATGCAAACGGAGATGTGCCTCCTGTGAGATTTGCAAGGACACTGCCATTCGTGCTGCCATTACATGTTATGTTAGTGGATGAAGCCGTTACATTAATGGCAGGATTAATAGTCACAATTGCGGTGGA
>JAEUTS010000226.1 GCA_016787005.1 Bacteroidia bacterium | reverse complement strand
TGAACAAGCAACAACAAAGGACACCGTTGCCGTCGAAAATCCTATGTTAAAACCTCCAACAGATCCGTTTCAAAAAAACGGGGAAGAGAAAACAAAATATTCTAACGGCGTATTACGCACACAGGGCAATTACAGGAACGGAAAGCGTGATGGACAATGGTATAGCTGGTACAATACAGGGAAGCCGTGGAGTGAAACGTATTTCGAAAATGGCGTTAAAAATGGTCCGACAAAAACCTGGTTTGAGAATGGTAAACTACGATACGAAGGACAATTTACAAATGATATCAAGACAGGAACATGGAAATATTATGATGAAAACGGGAACCTGGCAAAAGTTATAGATCATAAGGGTAAATGATCATAGCCGGGCATTTACAACTTCTTAAATCCAACCAATATTGACACGCAGCCTTCCGGAATTATTTTGTTAGGAGAATCGGAGGGAGGGATTTCTACCTGTACACTTAGAGCCTGAGTAGAGGCCACATTAAAATCCCATTGTTTTGCTGCGGCTTTTTTGCTGCTAAAAAGCTCATTTTTTTCGGCATCAAACACTTTAAAATTAACGTTACCCAAAACAGCTTCAGAACAAACCATCAGCCGGTAATCCTGTCCTGCATAAAAAGTCATTTGTATTTCAGCAGATTCACCGGGGGCCAGTTTTGCACTGTTAAATTGTCCATTTTGAGTATACGGCATTAATGCAGGAAAGCATTGTTTTTTGGCGATATTACGACACTGGGCCGATACATCCGTGGCAATAAATAACAAAGATGTCGCGAGCAGTACAAAAGTTCTGAAATAAGCGTTCATCATGTATTTTTATTTAATGATTTTTGCTCTTATAGTATTGATCTTTTCTGTGATCGTTTTAAGCTGTTCAGGTGTAATTGTAATTTTGCTGCCTCCTCCTATTGTCGTCACTCCGGTTTTAGAATCAGTTGTTGATTTAGATGCTGATTTGGTTACATGTATTTGATCGTAAACAATTTTCAGATCAACAAGTTCCTTATGCATACTTGCAACAGTTTCATCAAAATCATATTTCTTCAGCATATTAACGAGGTTATCCAGCGTGAATTTTTGTTCCGCTATTCGGGTTTCAATCTCTTTATTGCTGCTGGCAGCCGCAATTTTTGTAGCAATATAAAGTCCTTCAACCCATCCTCCCGCTATGATAAGTGATGAGGTTCCCGGCCGCTCATTGTCCTTCAGATAAGAATCAGCAGTCCAGAATGACTCAGAAATAATTCCAAGAAGTGAATCCTTATTGCTTTTATTGGCTTCAAGCCTGTTGGCCGTATTTTCATCAAATGCTCCGCTTATTCCAAGTCCGTTGGCCAAATTATTGGCACATTTTAAATACAACATCGACTCCTGTGTCTGATCGTAAATACTTGTGAAACTAAGGTCCGATCCATAAACACCAAGATTAAGAGCCTTATCACCGGTAGTTGTGTATTTCGAAACGTTCTGAATATCATTTAAGTAATCTTTGTTATAAGGCACACCCGCTCTCTGGATAAGTGTAGCCGTTTCTATAGGGGATGGAACGGAATAAAAAATATTTTCCACAATGGAATCCTTTTCAACAGCCACCTGTCCTGATTTATCCTCGCCACCAACATTATCTGCTTCTCCTTTATCAGTTCCACCACAACTAACAAGTGCAGCAATTACAACAGCAAAAGCAAGAACAGCGGCAATTTTTTTTCTGAAATACATTACGCTCATAATTTAAGTGTTTATACTCCAAATATAGTAATAAAGCCAATTATATATGCAATATCCAACGAAATAGGAATAAGGACCTATCCGGCAATTGCTTTTGAAGATATCTCTTTGGTTTCCAGCAGTTCATGAGCAGAGGCTATTATTGCCATACTATCATAACCACACTCAGCATATAGCTCTTTTTGTTCACCATGTTCAACAACCCGGTCAGGGATCCCAAGCCGTTTAATCTGGGCTGAGTAGCCCTTATCGGCCATAAATTCTATGACTGCACTACCCATGCCACCCATAATACAGCCGTCTTCCACAGTAATTACCTTTTTGAATTTGGCGAAAACCTCATGAAGAAGTTCTTCATCAATTGGCTTTACAAAACGCATATCATAATGAGCAATACTTAGTCCTTCCTTTGCAAGCTCGTTAATGGCTTTGACTGCATAATTTCCTATATGACCAATAGTCAGTATAGCTAATTCATGTCCTTCTGTCACTTTGCGTCCTTTGCCAATTTCAATTTTCTGAAATGGGCGCTTCCAGTCGGGCATAACACCATTGCCACGCGGATAACGGATAGAGAAAGGGGCCTTGGTTTCCTCAAGTTGAGCGGTATACATCAGGTTACGAAGCTCTTCCTCATTCATTGGTGCCGAAACGATCATGTTTGGTATACACCTGAAGTAAGCAAGGTCATATGCTCCATGATGCGTTGGGCCATCAGAGCCGGCAAGTCCACCACGATCAAGACAAAATACAACATGTAAATTCTGCAAAGCAACATCGTGTATCACCTGGTCGTATGCCCGTTGCATGAATGAAGAGTATATATTGCAAAAGGGTACAAGCCCTTGTGTTGCAAGTCCTGCCGAGAAAGTTACCGCGTGTTGTTCAGCTATTCCCACATCGAAAGCTCTGTCGGGCATAGCTTTCATCATTATGTTGAGTGAGCAGCCGCTGGGCATGGCAGGTGTAATCCCCATTATCTTGGGATTTTTTTCAGCCAACTCAACTATGGTATTTCCAAATACATCCTGGTATCTGGGAGGCTGAGGCTCATTGGAAACTACTTTAATAATTTCCCCTGTATGTTTATCGAACAATCCCGGTGAATGCCAAGTAGTTTGATTTCCTTCTTCAGAAAATTTATATCCCTTACCTTTTACCGTAAGGCAGTGTAAGATTTTAGGGCCGGGAATGTCTTTAAGGTCTTCAAGTACTTTTTTCACACGTATCACATCGTGCCCGTCAACCGGCCCAAAATAGCGGAACTTAAGTGACTCAAATAAGTTACTTTGTTGAAGTAAGGTTGTTTTGACGGCGTTCTCCACTTTTGAAGCTATTTCCTGGGCATTTGGTCCGAATTTGCTGATCTTCCCGAGTAATCGCCAGATATCGTCTTTTACTTTATTGTAGGTGTGTGATGTAGTAATGTCTGTAAGATATTCTTTAAGCGCACCAACGTTTGGATCAATTGACATACAATTATCATTGAGTACCACCAGCATATCGGATTTGTCGAACCCTGCATGATTCAGGCCTTCAAAAGCCATACCCGCTGTCATTGCTCCATCGCCGATAACGGCTATTACTTTACGGTCTTTTTCATTTTTGTAACGTACAGCTGCAGCCATTCCCACTGCGGCCGAAATGGATGTGGAAGAATGGCCAACACCAAACGTATCATACTCGCTTTCTTTACGTTTCGGAAAACCACTTATGCCATTATAAACCCTATTGGTTGGAAAAACTTCTCTCCGGCCGGTAAGTATCTTATGCCCATAGGCCTGATGGCCAACGTCCCATATCAACTGATCATAAGGGGTGTTGAAGATGTAATGCAATGCCACGGTAAGTTCAACAACACCTAAACTTGCCCCAAAATGTCCGCCTTTTACGGAAACAACGTCAATAATATATTGACGCAATTCATCACAAACCTGAGGTAATTGATCTTCGCTTAATTTGCGTAGATCCGAAGGAAAAACGATCTTTTCGAGTAGTGTACCGGGCTTAAACTCCATGTTGTTCGTGCAATTCAAACAAATTTAGGAATAATTTATCAATTGAAGAGGAACGGGTTAACGATGATAATATTGTCCGATGTTTGGCATGTCGCTCCAAAACCTTATTTCCCCACCACTTCCCCATCATGTAAAGTAATGATCCTGTCTGTTCGTTCAGCGAAACTCATATCGTGGGTAACGATAAGGATAGATTGATTAAACTCCTTTTTTAGTTCCTGGAATATTTCAAAAACATTTTCAGAATTTTTTGAGTCGAGGTTTCCTGTTGGCTCATCCCCAAAAATTATTTTGGGTTGATTGATAAGGGCCCGTGCAATGGCAACACGCTGTTGCTGTCCGCCCGAAAGCTTGTTGGCCTTTTTCAATGCCTGGTCGCGCAAACCCAGCAGATCGAGCTTTTTATATGCCAATTCATTTATCTCTTCATTACTATACCTGCCTAATTTAAGGGCCGGCAAACATATATTTTCAAGCACAGTAAATTCAGGCAGTAAATAATGAAACTGAAAAACAAACCCGATTTTTTCGTTTCGTATTTCAGCCAATTGGTTTTTTGTTCTTGTACTCAGGTCGTCTCCGTCAAAATAAATATGCCCGTTATAATCAGTATCCAATGTACTTAGCACATAAAGCAAGGTCGATTTACCACTGCCTGATGAACCTACAATTGCCACAAATTCACCCTGGTTAACTTTTACATTAACATTCTTCAG
>JAEUTS010000223.1 GCA_016787005.1 Bacteroidia bacterium | reverse complement strand
TCCGGAATATATTTTGTAACAATAACCGGATCCGGTGGGTTTAAGAAGAATGCAAAGATCACTATTCAATAATTCATTGGGATTCCATTGCCTCTTTGTAAGTGTCTTTTTCTCCTATCGCGAATCGTGAACTCTATTTCTTAAGTAATGCATCCCAGCCCTGGGCTTTAAGCGGATGCACGGTTCCACTTTTTGAAACGAGGTTGCATCCTGAGTTTTTATCTGAAATATGTCCTATTATAGAAATGTCAGGGTTATCTTTAATCTTCTCATAATGACTTATGTCAACCGTAAACAGCAATTCATAATCTTCTCCGCCATTCAAGGCGCAGGTAGTCGGGTCAAGATTAAATTCACGGGCGCGGTTAAAAGTCATTGGGTCAATTGGAATCTTTTCTTCGTATAAATTACAGCCAACACCTGATTGAGTGCAGATATGTAAAATTTCTGAAGCCAGCCCGTCAGAGATATCAATCATAGCCGTAGGAGTGATCTCCAGTCCTTCAAAGATCAACGGAAGATCCTTGCGTGCTTCCGGTTTAAGCTGTCGTTCGAGTATATAATCATTGCCCTCCAGGTCGGGTTGTACTCCCGGGTTTTCCTTGAATATTTTTTTCTCCCGCTCTAAAAGCTGCAATCCTACATACGCTCCGCCAAGATCACCCGACACGCAAAGCAAATTGCTTTCTTTAGCTCCATCACGATAAACTATGTTCTTTTTGTCAGCCTCACCAATCGCTGTTACATTTATTACCAATCCGCTTTGTGAAGTTGTTGTGTCACCTCCAACCAGATCAATTCCATACCGGTCACAGGCAAGTGTTATACCCGAATATAGCTCTTCAATAGCTTCCAACGAAAAGCGGTTCGATAAAGCTATGGATACCAGAATTTGCCTGGGAGTTGCATTCATGGAATAAATATCACTCAGGTTAACGGTCACAGATTTGTATCCTAAATGTTTTAAAGGAGTATATGTCAGGTCGAAATGAACACCTTCAACCAGCATATCTGTAGAAATAACAGTTTGTTTGTTTTTATAATCAATAACAGCCGCGTCGTCGCCAACGCCTTTTACCGAGCTCTCATTCTTTAGATTGATGAATTGTGTAAGGTGTTTGATAAGGCCAAATTCACCTAATGCTTCCAGCTCTGTACGTGATGATTTATTTTCGAACATGATAAAATAATATTTATTCCATTTGCCTTCTCCATTTCGAGAAGTTATCCCGTTGTTTAGCGGGACGGATGAGGTTATATGAATTTAATTTTTCTCGCAGCAAAAATACACATACGCAACAATATCAATCCATGCTTGAAGCGGGAGATATTTGTTTCGCCATAAGTACGTTCCCGATACCGGATTGGAATCTCAATGATCTTTAAATTGAGTTTATGAGCCCCGAAAATCAGGTCGAAATCCCCGAACGGATCGAAGTCGCCAAAAAACTTCTTGTTCTTTACTAATTTATAGTAATCTTCCCGAAAAATAACTTTGGTGCCGCACAAAGTATCTTTAAAACGCTGATCAAGCAGCCAGGTAAAGGCCATGCTGAAAAATTTATTCCCTAATAAATTCAAAAAGCGCATGGCTTCTTTCTCCATTTGATAAACCAATCGTGAACCGTTAATGAATCCTCCCTTACCCGAAGCGATGGCATCGTAAAATTTCGGAAGGTCTTCAGGCGGAACGGTCAGGTCGGCATCAAGTATCATTAAAATATCGCCCGTGGCGATTCCGTAACCTTTACGAACAGCGTCGGCTTTTCCTTTGCCTTCCTGTTGCGCGATCTTTATATCGTGCGAGGAAGCGTACTTTTTTTGTATCTCTTGTATCTTCTGCCAGGTGTCGTCAGTGGAATTTCCTTCCACAAAAATTATTTCGGTGTGTTTCCCGAGTTTGGGTAAACGTGTAATGGCGTTCTCAATGTTACCGCTTTCGTTGCGGGCGGGAATAACGACAGTAACGGAATATTTATCTTTCCATTCCTGCTCATTTGTTGATGCAAGTGGTTTAGCGAATGTAAAATGATTCAGGCAGAAGTATTTAAATACGGGGAGCTTTGCCAGAATTGTATTAAACAGAGTTGATAAAAGCGGGATGTAATAGGGGAGAAGCATGCGTTTGGAATTCCTGTATACATCAAAACCTGATACATAAAGTAAATTGCTGATATCATCAAGCGATAACCAGTTTTGCTTGGGTGATGGTGTTTTTAATCCGATCTTCTCACCCAGGCTTAATACAGGTTCCCATAAGTAATTGTAATACGTAACTATTATTTTTGTTTGCGGATGGCAGACTTTATTCAACTGCTTAAATACTTCCTCTACATCCTCCAAAAATCCGACCAAATTGGAGATAATTATAAGGTCGTACTTTTTGTTGAGTGTTAGCTCTTCGGCCTTCATTACATGGAATTCAAGCTGCGGAAATTGTTCCCTGGCCAATTTGATCATGGTCGGACTAAAATCGATTCCGGTTTTGTCTTTGCCTTTTATTTCATTCAGTAATTCCCCTGTACCGCAGCCAATTTCAAGTACCGAATAATCTTCATGCGCGAAATAGTCGCAATAACGGGTAATATCATTCCAATAATGGGAATTCAGCCTGCGCTTTTTATTGCGAGTAGCCGCTACTTTTTCGAAGAATGCAATTTTATGTTCGATATTGCCTACCATTGATAAATTTGTGATTACGAAAATAGTTAAAAAATGGCGATATCTGTAGATGCTAAGAATAATCGTGTCTTTCTGAGCGAAGCGAAGAATCTGGCATTTGCGGGAAGTTGGCTTGCGCACAGCCAGACGTCTCCTGCGTTGACATGACACACATTTTGGAATGTAATTGTACCTTTGTTTCAATACTTACATCGTGAACAAACTAATTTATCTTGACTACAATTCCACAACTCCCGTTGATGATAGGGTGTTGAAGACAATGCTGCCCTATTTCTCTGAAAAATTTGGCAATGCTGCCAGCAAAACTCATGCATTAGGTTGGGTTGCGGAAGAAGCAGTAAAGAATGCGCGCGAACGAGTAGCCCAGCTCATTAATTGCACCGAACAGGAACTTATTTTTACTTCCGGTGCAACCGAAGCGATTAACCTTGCTATTAAAGGTGTATATGAAGCCTATCAAACAAAAGGTAAACACCTTGTGGTTGCCGCTACAGAGCACAAAGCTGTTCTGGATACCTGTAAAGCGCTTGAAAGGAAAGGAGCAGAAATAACGTACCTGCCCGTCGACAGGGAAGGCTTGATCGATCTCAATCAACTTAGTAACTCAATAATTCCTTCAACTATCCTGGTCTGTGTAATGTTCGCTAATAACGAAACAGGGGTTATTCAGCCTATAGAGCAGATAGCTGCTATTGTTCATTCAAAGGGCAGCATTTTTATGAGTGACGCAACACAAGCTGTGGGGAAAGTTAATGTGGATGTGCAGGCAGAAGGAATAGACCTTTTATGTTTGTCGGCTCACAAACTTTATGGACCCAAAGGGGCGGGTGCTTTGTATGTACGGAGAAAAAATCCAAGGGTGACTTTAGCTGCTCAAATACATGGTGGAGGCCATGAGCGTGGCTTGCGATCCGGAACGCTGAATGTACCCGCTGTAGTCGGTTTGGGCAAAGCCTGTGATATAGCTAAAGCTGAAATGTGGGATGATGCACAGCGTATTTCAAAATTACGTACACTTTTGGAGCAATCGTTATTGGAAATAGATGGCGTTTTTGTAAATGGTTCACAAAAGAATCGTTTGCCAAATGTTACCAATCTTTCATTTACAGGTATTAAAGCCGATTCATTAATTGCTAAGCTTCAGGACATTGCAATTTCAACCGGTTCAGCATGTTCTTCAGCAATTCCTGAACCTTCGCATGTGTTAATGGCAATGGGTTTGACGCAAGAGCAGGCTTATTCTGCTATTCGTTTTAGTTTGGGGAAATATACAACGGAGGAGGAGGTTAAAATTGTGATAAGTATAATCAGGGAGAAATTAAACACTAGTTAAATAGCTAAAATTAAATGATAAGGTACCTCTTTAAGCCAAATGAAGTTCGGTTTTGCATTAGATAACAAAAGTGGTTTTTTTGACAATGTAGAATAAGTTGTTTTTTCAAATAGATGACCCTTGCATGGAATGAAGCTATTCAGCAGATTTTTATTCTGAGTAATAGTAGTCGTTTTATTTAGCTGTGGGCATGGATAGGTAATTAAAACTCCGGGTAATTTTATAGGTGCTACTGTTATCGTTATCTGAGCATAGGTTTGACAGAAGGAAAAAGTTGCAGCCAAAGCCAATATTGAAATTTTGATTTTCCTTTTCATAAATAGTATTGTTATAAAGTTCGTTGCTAACTATTCTGCAACTCCTTAAACGAATCAATCGTTTGGTCAATATCGTGTGTGTACGATTCTTTGTTGCCTGCGCTGGTCCAGGTGAGGATCTGGTAAAAACTATTATTCGTTTCAATAACAGCTATTTTATAATAAACGGGGTTTTGGTTAATATCGCCTGTTATTTCGGCTACCATAGCTGTTGAGCCATTGATCTGTCTTTTAACAGGTGCGCTTATTTTTCCGTGTTCAATGGATTCCACAAAAGGCTGTGAGGCAACAGCTTTAAAATAGGTGTCGAGGTTATATTTAAGGTTGTAATTCTGCATTTCGTTTTTATTCTCATCGATCACAATGGTGTAAATGTCCTTCTCTTCATTTTTATATTGCAATGAAGCGTCTGTATGCAGTTCAGTTGCCGGCTGCATATATTCAGGCAATTGTATTGCATACTTATTATTAATATTTACGTTGGTAAACTTTGCCTCGTGCGTACAAGCGAGTAAAGCTATTGCGAGTATGAAAGAAAAGTATTTCATGAAACTAAATTACAACTAAATTCTTTCATCTGTACTTTAGACCACTATCTTCTGACTTTTGGCTCCCGACTTCTTTTTCCTACAAGGTTCCCCTCTTTTCCTGTTCCCTTTCAATCGATTCAAACAACGCCTTGAAATTACCTGCACCAAATCCTCTGGCCCCCATACGTTGAATAATCTCAAAAAATAAGGTCGGGCGGTCCTCAACCGGTTTGGTGAATATTTGCAATAAATAACCCTCTTCGTCCGCATCGATCAGGATAGAGAGTTTTTCCAGGACATTAATGTCTTCCTTCATCATTTTCATATGTTCGCCAAGCCGGGCCGGTATTTCTTCGTAATAGGAGTGTGGCGGAGCGGATAAAAATTCAACACCGCGCGCTCTTAAGGCTGTTACCGTTGAAATTATATCGTCGGTGGCCACTGCTAAATGTTGACAACCGGGTCCCTGGTAGAATTCAAGGTATTCTTCGATTTGTGATTTTTTCTTTCCGTGTGCCGGTTCATTGATCGGAAATTTGATGCGGCCATTACCATTACTCATAACTTTACTCATCAATGCGGAATACTCTGTGTGGATCTGTTTGTCATCAAACGAAAGAAAATTCGCGAAACCCATTACATCTTCGTACCACTTAACCCACTTATTCATTTCACCCCATCCCACATTGCCAACCATGTGATCAATGAATTTTAATCCGACAGGTGTTGGATTGTAATCCGACTTCCAGGGTTGGTATCCGGGCAAAAAGGTTCCTTTATAGTTTTTGCGTTCAACAAAAATATGAACGGTTTCACCGTATGTATATATACCGGAGCGCACAACTTCACCATGTTCATCTTTTTCCACGGTTGGTTTCATAAAGGGTTTCGCTCCGCGTTTAGTGGTCTCTTCAAACGCCTTGGCGGCATCTTCTACCCAAAGTGCAATCACTTTTACACCATCACCATGTTTTGCAAGATGTTCATTAATCGGAGAAGAAGCGGTGAGTGGAGTGGTAAGTACCAGGCGAATCTTATCCTGAGCCAAAACATACGATGCCCTGTCTTTTAAGCCGGTTTCCAATCCCGCGTAAGCCAGTGATTGAAAACCAAAAGCTGTTTTATAAAAATGGGCCGATTGTTTAGCGTTACCTACATAAAACTCTACATAATCGGTTCCTAATAAAGGAAGAAAATCCTGTGCACCTTCAAATATTTTTTCCAAACCGTAGTTTACACTTTTTACTTCTTTTGCCATTGCGATTTTAGTTTAAATAGTGAAATGATAATTACCGTAGAAGGATACTTTGAGCCGGCAACATTTTGAGGTATACAAATTCCGGCATACAATAATTATTCACGACCACATGGCCATGGCTTGTGTTAGAAGAATTGAATTTATTTCGGCAGTCATTTTATTTGTATTCATTCCACCCAGCTTTTGTAATATTTTCCATCATCAATTTTCATGGCTTCTTCAGTAACCATCAATGGTCTGAATGTATCTACCATTACAGCCAATTCCTGTGTTTCTTTTTGTCCGATGCTGCGCTCCATTGCTCCCGGTGCAGGTCCGTGCGGGATCCCTTTCGGGTGAAGCGTAATATGTCCTTGTTCAATATTGTTGCGGCTCATGAAATCGCCATCAACATAATACAATACTTCATCGCTATCTATATTGCTGTGGTTATATGGCGCTGGAATAGCCTGCGGATGATAGTCATATAATCGCGGGCAAAATGAACAAACTACATACGCGTTTGTTTCAAATGTTTGGTGAACAGGAGGCGGCTGATGTACCCTGCCGGTTAGTGGTTCAAAGTCGTGAATGGAAAATCCGTATGGGAAATTATAGCCATCCCAACCAACAACATCAAAAGGGTGCGTGGCATAAACAACCTCATGTATTACCCCTTCCTTTTTGATCTTTATTAGAAAATCACCCTTCTCATCATGCGTTTCAAGGTCTCTTGGCAATTTATAATCTCTTTCACAAAACGGAGCGTGTTCTCCAAGTTGTCCGAATGAGTTTTTATAACGTTTGGGAGTATAGATCGGGCTGAAACTTTCGAGATATAGCAGACGATTATCGGCAGAATCAAATTCGATTTGATAGATCATGCCGCGAGGGATGATGAGGTAGTCGCCATACTCAAAGGGTATTGTTCCCAAAAATGTTTTCAGCTTGCCGGAGCCTTTGTGAATGAACAGCATCTCATCCGCATCGGCATTTTTATAGAAATACCCGGAGCTTGACTTGCGTGGCGCAGCCAGGCCAAGATGCACATCATTGTTTATAAGTAATGCTTTTCTACTATCTAAAAAATCATCAGCCGGTTTAATTTCAAAACCTTTAAGCAGGAGGGATTTGATATTCTTATCGATTGCTATTTTAGGTGCAACGCTATAGGACTTGATAATTTCCTTTACCTGTGTTGGCCGGTGAACATGATAGAGCAGTGATGCCATTCCATTAAAGCCTTCGGTGCCATACAATTGTTCGTAATAATGGCTGCCTTTAGGGCTTTTAAATATTGTATGGCGCTTATGGGGGATGTTCCCGAGTTTATGATAAACAGGCATAATTTTTGCTTTATATGTTTCAAAAATACGAATTCCATAGCAGGAATAAAAATGATTTTGATCATTTCGAAAGTGTAATATCATGAGTTGAATCATTTGTGTTTCATATAGTTTGATGCACCTTTACAGAGTATGAAAAAGTTAGGGTATTTATTATCGGTAAGTGTATTTGTTTGGAATCTATTTTCCTGTAGGCACTCACCAACTATTCCTGAAACGCCTGTCGTTAGCTATAAAAAGGACATTCAGCCCATTGTTATTGCAAATTGCGCTACTTCAGGTTGTCACGATTCTATTGATGGAGAGGACCCTGTCCTTGAAACTTACAGCGATGTGATGAAAATTGTTACATGTGGCGATGCCCATAGTAGTGAATTATACCAGGTTATTACCGGAAAGGGTTTGGCAACTGTAATGCCGCCGGCTTCGTCTGCCCAGGGGCCATTGACTGATACACAAATAAAGGAGATCTATTTATGGATTATGCAGGGCGCAAAAAACAACTGATTGTAGTTGTTTTTTTACTTTTTATTCTCTCGTTTTCGTCCTGCTATTACGATAATTTTGATGAATTGTACCCTGCAGCAAACACTGTTAGCTGTGATACCGTTTCTGTTACCACATATAGCAAACATGTTTTTCCAATTTTGAATTTGTACTGTAATTCCTGTCACAGTACAAAGAGTGCAAATGGGTCCATTATCCTTGATACGTTTGAAGGTGTCCGAAACACTGCTATTTCAGGAAAGCTTTTGGGAAGCTTGAAACATACCATTGGCTATAAGCCGATGCCGTTAAATACAAAACTCGATGATTGCTATATACATGAAATTGAAAACTGGATTCAAGCAGGCGAACCGAATAATTAACAATTTTGCATTATGAAGAAATCTGTTTTATTTTTTTTCGCCTTATTTAATCTTGCAATAATTTATGCACAAAATACTCAAGACGCTATGTCGCGGTTACTCGACAGTATAACTAATGCAGACAAAAAATCACCGGAGTATGTCATTGCCACTTTTAAAAGCACTCATTTAATAAATCAACAGACAGTTGAAACTCCGGGAAAAAGATCGTTGGATTTTCGAATATCTCATCATTTTGGGGACCTTAGTTCCGGAGCCAATAATGCCTGGGGAATCGATGGGCCTGCTGTCATTCGGTTGGGTCTTGATTACAGTTTTGACGGCAGATTGATGATTGGTGCGGGAAGAAGTTCATATCAAAAAATGGCTGACGGTACCTTGAAATACAAACTACTTCGTCAGCAAACCAACGCAATGCCGCTTACGTTAACAGCCGTTTCAACTATATACTACAATGCCACACTAACACCGGATTTAAATGGATATAATAAGTACCATTATTGGGCAGACCGTCTTTCATTCTCGCATCAATTAATTGTTGGTCGGAAGTTTTCAGATAATTTCTCAGGTCAGTTAGCGCCAATTTATATTCACTATAATATTGTTGATCACATTTCTGATAAAAACGATATGTGGGCATTACAAGTTGCGGTCAGGTATAAACTCAGTCGTCGGTTCGCATTATCTGCCGAGGGAAGCTACGTATTTAATAGTTATTCGCGGCAAACCTATTATTCTCCAATAGGACTGGGATGTGAAATTGAAACAGGAGGCCATGTCTTTCAGGTATTTCTTACTAATTCAAGTGGTATGGCAGAAAATCAATTTATACCTTATACCCAATCATCCTGGAAAGATTTTGGTGTAAAACTTGGGTTTAATATATCGAGGGTGTTTAGCCTGTAAATAAATCTGAAAATTCTATTTCTTACTTCTGTTCTCCGAAGTATGTCCATTCTTTTCTTTCAGTATTTCCTTCAGGTTAGGCCGTAACCGGCTTTTATAAACAGAGTGGGCATTCTCTTTCAATTTACCCTTACGAAGTTTACGTTGTTCTTCAATAGGCAGGGCTGCGATGGCCATGCATTCGGGTGTGCAGCAGCCATTGTACTTTTGTTTGCATTCGTCACACTGAATAAATAATAAGTGGCAATCTGCATTTGCACAATTGGTGTGAGTATCGCATGGTTGTTCGCATTGGTGACAGGTGCTGATGATTTCATTGCTGATGCGTTCACCCAGGCGCTCATCGAATACAAAATTCTTTCCTTTAAATTTTGATTTTAGTCCTTGTGCTTTTACCTGTCGGGCATATTCAATAATGCCTCCGTATAATTGATTCACGTCATTAAATCCCTTGTGTTTAAAGTAGGCGCTGGCTTTTTCACAACGAATTCCACCGGTGCAGTACAATAAAATTTTCTGATCTTTTTTGTCTTTCAACAGGTCAACTGCCATAGGTAATTCGTCCCTGAAAGTGTCAGCTTCCGGTGTTATTGCTCCTTGAAAATGGCCTATTTCGCTTTCATAATGATTACGCATGTCAACAACAACTGTCCCGGGCTGTTCCATGGCTTTATTAAATTCTTCTGCGCTAAGGTGTTTACCTACATTTGTAACATCAAACGTATCATCTGGCAGACCATCGGCAACGATCTTACCTCTAACCTTAACCGATAATTTGTAAAATGATTTACCATTGTCTTCAACAGCTATTTTAAGCGGTATATCTTTAAAATGCTGATTGGCATAAAGCTTTTTTTTGAAAAGGTCCCAGTTAACATCGGGTACACTCATTTGTGCATTTATGCCTTCACGAGCTATGTATATACGGCCCATAATGTTGAGCTCTTTCCATAGTTTATAAAGCTCATCGCGTAAATATTGGGGGTCATCTATGATCACATACCGGTAAAACGATACCGTAGTGCGCTTAACCGGCTCTTCCTTTAAACGCTGTTTTAAAATATTTTTATCAACACGATTGTGTAAAAGCGCCATTTGACCGATGGTTGGAAATTTATCACAAATTTAAGCAGATATTTTTTACATTCGCCCTGATATTAATCATAAAAAGTGATATGAATTCTAAAGAAAAAGTAATGGTGGTAGGCTCTCAAGGCCAGATAGGTACTGAGTTGGTTGTAGGACTTCGTAAAATTTATGGAGCAGGAAATGTTATTGCCTCGGATATAAAAGAGATCGATAAAAGTGAGCAGGAGAAAACAGGTCTTTATGAGGCGGCCAATGTGCTTGATGCAAAGCGTTTGCACGAAATAATTGTTAAACACAATGTTAAAGAAGTATATCTTTTAGCAGCCCTGTTGTCAGCTACTGCCGAAAAGAATCCTGCTTTTGCATGGGAACTTAATATGAATGGGCTGTTTAATGTGCTTAATATGGCTAAAGAAGGTGTCCTTTCAAAGGTTTATTGGCCAAGTTCAATAGCAGTATTCGGTCCAACAACTCCCAAAGAGTATACACCCCAGTATACCGTGATGGAACCAAGTACGGTATACGGAATAAGTAAACAAGCAGGCGAGCGTTGGTGTGAATATTATGTTAACAAATACAATGTTGATGTGCGAAGTATTCGTTATCCTGGCTTAATAGGTTGGAAATCAGCTCCTGGTGGAGGTACAACAGACTATGCGGTACATATTTTTCATGAAGCTTTGAAATCAGGTAGTTACGAGTGTTTTTTATCCGAAAACACCAGGTTACCTATGATGTATATGCCGGATGCGATTAAGGCGACCATAGATATTATGCAGGCTGATAGTGCTAAAATCAAGATCCGATCGAGTTACAATCTTGCCGGAGTTAGTTTTTCACCAAAGGATATTGCCAATGAGATCAGAAAGCATATTCAGTCGTTTACAATCTCCTATAAACCTGATTTCAGGCAGGCTATTGCCGACAGTTGGCCTCAAAGTATCGATGATTCAAGAGCCAAAACGGACTGGGGCTGGCAACCAGGATTCGACCTTCAAAAAATGACGGTAGATATGCTAACTAACCTGAAGAATCAAAAAAAGTAAAAAACCGTAACCTTTTTTGAAGTATTTGCGTATAATTGCACAATTAATATACCGTGTAAATTAACATGTCGGGTAAATTATAACTTTCATCTAAAAAATGAAACTTTTTTGAACCCGTTAAAGTATAAATGGCCATATTAGCATTGTTATTGATAAAAATCAGGAGCATACAATAATGAAAAGACTCGGTTTAATATTGCTATTTGTTACCTGTAATATTGCTTTCGCGCAATCAAGTAATGATTCTATTAATGTAACTGACGCGGAAGGAAAAAGGCAGGGTCGTTGGATAGTGACAAATAAACTGATGAAACCCCCTTTGCCAAATTATACAGATGACCAGAAGGTAGAGGAAGGACGTTACGCTGATGCAAAAAAAGTTGGCATTTGGGCTGCATATTATCCGAATGGAAATATGAAGAACCGTATTACATTCGAAGGAGGACGACCTTTTGGAAAAGCTATTATGTACCACGAAAATGGAAAAGTTGCTGAAGAGGGTTTGTGGCGCAACAATCGCTGGGTAGGTGACTACAAGTTATATTACGAGAATGGGGAAGTGCAGCATGAATTTAAGTTTAACCCAAATGGAAAACGTGAAGGTGTTCAGAAATATTATGCTGATAATGGTCAGTTGATCATTGAAGGAGAGATGAAGGATAGTAAAGAAGTAGGTGTTTGGAAAGAGTTTTATGAGAATGGTGATCTGAAAGCTGAGAAGGCATTTAATGAAGGTTCTCTTGATCCTGTCAATACCAAAACCTACGAGCCTAAAAAACCTGTTGAACCAAAATCGGAGGATAAGACGGTAATTGATGATGCCCCAAAAGGAAAGTCAGGGACTACTGTTGACCCTGTTGCGGAAAAGCCAAATGAAGGCACTGTTAAAAATACCAAGCCATTTACAGGTGAAGGTTATGCGAAGCTTTTCAGGCCCGATAGGCAGATATCCAAGGATGGTGAATTTAAGAAGTTCAGGCTTGTGAACGGTAAGACCTACATATATAATAATAATGGAATACTTGAGCGGATTGCAGTTTACCAGGATGGCAAATATATAGGCGATGCTCCTCTTCCGGTTGAATAGTGTAGACTATATTCCTTCAACTTTTATATACTGAAATTTTTTCTTTCCTTTGGGCTCCGCATGGAGCCCTTGATCATATATAATACACTTACACGTCAGAAGGAAAAGTTTAATCCCATTAACCCGCCTTTTGTGGGAATGTATGTTTGCGGGCCAACCGTATACAGCGATGTTCATTTAGGCAACTGCCGCACGTTTATTTCTTTCGATCTCATCTATCGTTACTTGCTTCACGCCGGTTATAAAGTACGCTATGTTCGCAATATTACCGATGCAGGCCACCTGGAAGGTGACCGTGACGAGGGCGAAGATAAATTCGCAAAAAAGGCGAAACTCGAACAGGTAGAACCAATGGAAATTGTACAGAAGTATACTGTTGGCTTTCATGAAGTTTTGAGTTTGTTTAACGCGTTGCCACCAAGTATTGAGCCTACAGCAACCGGTCATATTTCGGAACAGATTGAAATGACAAAAAAGATCATTGATCAGGGCTATGCTTATGAGACAAACGGAACAGTTTATTTTGACGTTGAAAAATATTGCAAGAAGAATAATTACGGTGTTCTTTCCAATCGGAATCTTGATGACCTGCTAAACAATACGCGCGAACTAGGCGGGCAGGATGAAAAAAGGGGGCGACTTGATTTCGCTCTATGGATAAAAGCCAAACCCGAACATATTATGCGCTGGCCTTCACCGTGGGGATGGGGCTTTCCGGGATGGCACATTGAGTGTTCGGCCATGAGTATGAAATACCTGGGTGAAACATTCGACATACATGGAGGAGGTATGGACCTGATCGCCACACATCATACGAATGAGGTAGCCCAATCAGTTGCATGCAATCATAAAGAACCTGTTAAGTACTGGATGCATACAAATATGCTTACCGTTAATGGTGTGCGCATGTCGAAATCGGCCGGAAATGGTTTTTTACCCGGGGAATTATTTACCGGCGATCATCCGTTGCTTGAAAGAGGTTACCCGCCGATGGTGGTTCGATTTTTTATGCTGCAAACCCATTACAGGAGTACGCTCGATTTTTCAAATGAAGCATTACAGGCATCTGAAAAGGGTTTTGAACGTTTGATGAATGCAGTAAAACTGCTGGATAATTTAAAGCCTTCAGAGCATTCTTCATTTAATCTATCAGATATTAAGACGAAGTGTTATCAAGCGATGAATGATGATTTTAACAGTCCTGTTTTGATCGCCCATTTATTTGATGGAGTAAGATTGATTAATTCGATTAATGATGGTGGTACTGTTACTATTTCTTCAGCAGATCTAGGGGAATTGAAAAAACTTTATCATGATTTTCTTTTTGGAGTTTTGGGACTTAAACAAGAAAGCTCTTTTCAAAATAATGATGAATTGGCCACAAATCTTATGAATGCTGTTCTTGCAATCCGAAAAGAGGTTCGGGCTAAAAAGGACTTTACAACTTCCGATCTTATCCGGGATGAGCTGAAAAAAATAAATATCATTATTAAGGACACAAAAGATGGGGTTGTTTGGGAGAAGGAGTAATCGGTTATCGGTTATCGGTTATCGGTTATCGGTAGGAGTGCCATTGGCTTTTTTGTGCTCATGTTCAACTGAACCCCGACCTGAAATAAAAACTGTTGAACCTCCCCCTGTATCAGTAAATAGAATTCCTACTCCTGAGTTCAATTCCGATTCCGCTTATTTATTTACCAAACAGCAGGTTGATTTTGGTCCGCGTGTGCCTGGAACAACCGCGCATGCAAAGTGCGCCGATTATTTAGTAAGTAAGTTAAAGTCATATAAGTTAGATGTGATGATACAGAGCGGTGTGGTGCAAACTTTCGACCAAAAACAGTTCAGGTTAAAAAATATAATTGCGGGTTATAAACCCGAATTGAATGATCGTATATTGTTGTGCGCACACTGGGATGCCCGCCCCTTTGCAGATTCAGATACAAAAGACCGTGATAAACCTATAGATGCCGCAAATGATGGTGCTGCAGGGGTTGGTGTATTGATGGAGATTGCCCGACAGCTAAGTTCCGTTAACCCAGGAATTGGTGTCGATATTATCCTATTTGACCTGGAAGATTACGGCAATAGCGGAAGTCAGGAAAGCTGGTGTCTTGGTTCACAATACTGGAGCCGTAATCTGCATAAGCCCGGCTATTCAGCCAGGTTTGGTATTTTGCTGGATATGGTTGGCGCGGCCAATGCCATGTTTCCAAAGGAAGCAAATTCCGTGGAGTTTGCTTTGATGGCGGTTAATAAAGTATGGAGCACTGCCGCTAACCTCGGGTATTCAAACTATTTCATTGATGAAACAATTTCATTTGTTGGAATTGATGATCATATCTGGGTGAATAAAGCCGGAATACCGTGCATAGATATTATTCAGTACGACAAAGCAATTGGTGGTTTCGGTAAGTATCATCATACCCATGATGATAACATGAGCATTATTGATAGGAATACTTTGAAAGCTGTGGGTCAGACATTGTTGGAGGTCATTTTTAGTGAAAAATGAGACATGTAAGTTTTCAACAATTTGTATGATTTAATAACAGGCAGATGGAAATACGTCTTCTGTTTTTTACATTGTGGCCCTCTAAATATAAAACATCGGAACGCGTGATCAGAAGGATGCAATTAATGTTGGCTTTAGTTGTGAGTACATTCACAATTGTTTCAGCCCAATCAACCCTAACCCCTGGTTATATCATTACTATAAAAGGCGATACATTAATGGGGCAGATTAAATTCAATCCCAAGAATGATCTTCTTTTGTATGATGCGATCACATTTCAGACAAATGCTTCAGATAAAAAATCGTACCGTGCGAATAAAATAAAGGAGTATTCTTTTGATGGAAATGTTTTTGTTTCACGTATGATAGATGGTAAGCCGGTTTTTGTAAAACGTTTATCGGCAGGCGCTGTTAACCTGTATGAGTATAAAGTGGAAGAATTTTTTATGAATAACATCCATGTAAGGGTTAATTATTACATGGAAAAATTGGGTGATACTGAGTTTATGCACATAAGAGAATCGAAATTTAAAAAGCAATTGGCTGAAGCTTTGAGTGATGATCAGGATCTGATCAAGGACATCCAGGAAAAAAAATATGATTACGAAAATATTGTGGATATATTCGAACAATACAATAAGAATAAAGAAGA
>JAEUTS010000191.1 GCA_016787005.1 Bacteroidia bacterium | reverse complement strand
GTTACTGTTTTTGATCAGGAAACGTGCCTGCCTATGCGCTATGTGGATGTAGGGAAAAGCCCCGGAATTGAATCTCCTCACATGATCCGGGTGTCACCGGACGGAAAATACTGGTATGTGGTCTTTACAGGCGGTGGTTATATTCAGCGTTACCTCACCAGTAATGAAAGTTTTGCCGGCGAAGTGAGTATAGGTTCCGGAAACTGGAACACCATAACCATTTCATCCGATTCTAAAAGAGCATTTATAGTCGACTGGAGCTCAAACGGAAAGATCGCTTACCTGGATTTAGATGCGATGAGTTTGATACAAACCTGGGCCGGAGCGATGTTATACGAATACCCCCATGGCGGAGCGATAAATAAAACCAACGATACGTTATATGTAACAGGCCAAACCGGAAACTATATTTACAAGGTTCCTGTGAGTGACCCTGCTTCACCGATTCAAATAAGCCTACAGCAGCCGCCTTATGAAACTTATGTACCTCCTGTTACAACTTCTATATTGGATATGCATGAGATTGTTTTTTCTCCGGACTATTCAAAATATTTTGTGACTTGCCAGAAAACAAACCAGGTTCGGGTAGTAAAGACCTCCAATGACAGTCTGTTAAGTGTTATCTCTGTGGGTTTGTATCCGCAGGAATTAAGCATTTCAAAAAACACAAAATATTTATTTGTGAGCTGCCCCGAGGATACTGTATCTTTTCCCGGTTCAAGAGGTTCCGTTGCTGTTATCGACTATACAACTAATACGTTGGTTAAAAAAATATTTACAGGTTTCCAGCCACATGGTCTGGTTGTGGACGATGTTAAACATCTTGTGTATGTAGCCAACCGGAATGTTACCAATAGTGGACCAGCACCTCATCATTTAAGCGTTTGCGGAGGACGCAATGGTTACTTAACCATAATTGATATGGTCACCATGCAGCTTGTAAAAAACAATGACGGAAGTGACAAACGAATTGAGTTATCTGTTGATCCGTATTCAGCCGCTATCCGATAGTACAGGATTGAAATTTCAGAGCTACGAACAGAATATCTCCCATGCTTTATCGGCTTGAAGATGCAGCATATTTAATCCATTCATAGTAACACTTCCCATTCGCTTACCCATTTTTATAAAAGCAGTTTCTTCGGGGTTATAAACAAGATCGTACAGGAAGTGTTTCGGTGTAAGATATTCATAAGGTATGGGCGGCATTTCATCCACATTCGGGTACATACCCAGAGGTGTTGTATTTACAATAAGTGTAAAGGAATTCAAAATATTTTTATTCAATTCGGAATAGGTGAATTTTTTAGTATCTGAATCATTTTTAGTTCGACTAACTTTATAGGTGTCCAGCCCTATCTGTTTTAAACAATACTCAACAGCTTTTGATGCACCACCTGTTCCAAGTATAAGGGCACGTTCGTGGTGACTTTCTAAAAATGGTTTTATGCTTTGTGAAAAGCCATATACGTCTGTGTTATAACCGGTGAAAGTGAAAGGGACGAGGGACGAGTGTCTGTATATTTTGATGCAATTTACGGCACCCACAGCTTTCGCTGTTTCATCCAATTCAGTTAAAAAAGGAATGATTTGCTCTTTGTACGGAATTGTAACATTTAAACCAAGCAGATCCGGATTGTTTTTAATCAGGGATTCAAATTCATTGATACTTTTCAGTGGAAAAAGTTTGTAAACAGCATCTGTAATTTTTTCTCGCTCAAATTTTTCAGTAAAATATTTTTGTGAAAAAGAATGGGAGAGAGGGTAGCCGATCAGACCGAAAGTTCGCATTTATTTTTTTGTTGAACGGGCTTTTATCACCTCAAATACAATAGGCAATACCGAAATGAAAATAATGGCAAGAGCTACTTTTTCAATGTTGTTCCTGATAATTTCAAAATGTCCCAGGAAATAACCCGCAAAGGTAAGGCTGCCTATCCATAAAGCTCCGCCAAGCAGATCGAATAATAAAAAGGTGCGGTATTTCATTTCAGCAATACCTGCAACAAAAGGCGCAAAGGTGCGTACAATTGGAACAAAGCGCGCCATGATGATCGTTTTTACTCCATACTTTTCGTAAAATGAATGTGTTTTATCCAGGTATTCCTGTTTTACTAAAACTTTTCCCCGAAACTTTAGTTTCAGGACATTGAGTCCTATGTTTTTTCCAACAAAGTAATTGGTATTATCACCAACAACAGCGGCAATAAAAAGCAACAGCACCAAAAACGCGATATTCATATAACCCATACGGGCAAACAAGCCGGCAGTAAACAGCAGGGAATCACCGGGCAAAAATGGCATGATCACTAAACCTGTTTCAGTAAAAATAACAAGGAACAGAATAAAATAAACCATTGTTCCGTAATTCTGGAACAACCATTCAAAATCGAGGTGAAGGATGTGTTTGAATAATTCTATCATGTATTATTTGGTGTTTCCTGTTTCAAAATTCGAATTAAGTCTTTGTAATTTTCAGGCAAGTGTCTCGTTGCAATATCCCAAATGATCTCATAATCAATTCCGAAATATTCATGAGAAATGCGATTTCTCAAACGATACATTTCTTCCCAAGGTACCTCAGGATATTTGTTTTTAAAATCCTTTGGTAAGTTCTTAGATGCTTCTCCGATTATTTCAAAGTTTCGTACAACGGCATCTACAGTTTTATAATCCTGTTTAAAATTTTGAAAATCGAATCCAATTAAATACTCTTGAACTCGTTTCATCGAAAGCACAAGATCTTCAAGATAAAGTATATAATCTCTTTCTGATGGATTCAAATGTAGTGTACCTGGTTAAGTATTGATTCTTTTATTCGTGCCTTTAATGCGTTACGTGTTACCAAATCAACAGAAATACCCAATGATTGCTCCAGAAACTTCTCTAAACTAAAAAATTCCCATCCAACAGGCTGAGAAAACTCAACAAGTAAATCCAAATCACTGTTACCTGTTTGTTTTCCGGTTGCAAAGGATCCAAAATATCCAATTTTGCTAACGTGGTATTTATCTTCGAGCAGAGGCTTGATTTGCTTTAATCTGGTTTCTATATCATTTTTTGATAACATGTATGCAAATTAATAAATTCTCAGTTAATAATCCTGAAACTTCAATTCAAAATCGAGGGGCAGAATGTGTTTGAGTTATTCAACCATGTATTTTTTAGCCTTTCTTACATTAAGTTTATTCAAAATTATAAAGTAAAATCAATTGAAAGTGTTGGGAAGATCAACATTTTTCTATTTGTAATTGAATTAATTCCATTTCTAAACTTTGCTTCGTAACCATTTGCAAGAAACAAATTTATTCCTGCTTTAAATCTGTCTGTGAATTTAAAATTGGTACCAAATCCACCTCCAATATTTAAATCAGTGATGTCTCCTTTAAAACCCTTATAATCCCAATGATATAAAGTATAAACACATCCGAAACCTATTACAGGTTCAAGTAATTTAAAATCCGAAGGAGCTGAAAATGTTATGAGTCCAATACCAGCATAACCATATTCATTTGGCCTTTGATAGCCAAGTATTCTGGTTCCAATAAATCTAACTCCTATGTTTTTGTAAAATTTATACTCTGTCTCTACTCCTAATGTTAATGGGTTGGCTATAAATCCAATGGTTAAATCATGTTTGTTTTTATTTTCCGGTAAGCTATCATGCTGTCCAAATGCTTTGTTGTTAAGCAAAACAAATACAACTAACGAAATCCAAACAACCTTCACCTTCAATAGAATCGTTTCATTAACTTATTCGCATTAAGCTTTTTTCAAAAAACATGTTTTAAGTACGATCTCCGATCTGTCAACACGGCCTTCAATTTCTTCATCATTTGAAGTGAGTCGGATATTTTTTACCAGGGTTCCTCTTTTCAGAGTAGAAGAGGATCCCTTTACTTTTAAATCTTTAATGAGTGTTACAGAATCGCCCTCGTTGAGCGGAGTTCCGTTGCTGTCTTTTACATTTGTCATATCTATCTGTTATTTAATATTTCATCAATGAATCATCCACATCATCTGCATAAGCCAAAATTCCGCCTTTAAGATTATACAGGTTGTTAAACCCTTCATTCATAAGGGCATTAATAATAGCACCCGATCGGTTACCGCTGCGGCAATAGATAACCACCTTTTTATTTTTATCTATTTTATCAAGGCTATCCATCACATCTCCCATTGGGATATTCTCTCCGCCAATTGTCGCTATCTCAACTTCGTGAGGTTCCCTTACATCGATCAATTGAAAATCGGCCTTGCTGTCAATAAGTTCTTTTAGTTCGAGTGGTGTGATCTCCTGCATACTTTTATACTTTTTGTAATTTCTTTGGTAAAAAAGTAAAGAATGTATCGCCGCGAAGCCCTAAGCGCAAGGTTTCTAAAGGAATTATATCCTCGTAACCAATATTGCCAAGGTTAACATTCGGGCCAAGCAATTTAATGAACCATACCTGCTGAGATTTTTGCGGTGCTTCCCACAAAATATCGTCTTTGTTGACTTTACTTAAAATATTATTAATGAGCAATGTGTGTGCATGACCTGTAGGCCTGTAGATACCAACGGTTCCGCTTTCACGGGCCTCGGCAATAACTTTAAATGAACCGGCCTTTAATTCTGCATTCATCATGGATGCCCATTTAGCCGGGCGTATAACAAAACCTTCTTCCTTAGAGCCAACCTCCGAAAGAACAGTGAAGTTTTTAGATAGTTTGTTAATGTATTCACATTTTTGATCGTGCGGCATTGTGATTGACCCATCTGATACTTCAACGGTGTCCAATTTAAATTTTTCCAACAGCTTAATGTAATCATTGAACATATCACGAATGATAAAGGCCTCAAATAATGTTCCGCCGAGGTAAACCTTTATATTGGCTTCTTTATATAGTTTTATCTTTTGTTCAAGTTGTTTTGTGATAAAGGATGTTCCGAATCCCAGCTTTACAAAATCTGTAAAGTCGCCGTTCACATCAATAAAGTCTTCCACCTGTCGCAGGCTAAGACCTTTATCCATCATCATGTTAAGTCCGGTTTTTCGCGGCTTGTTGGTACGTTCGGGTATGTGTGTCAGTACAAAATTCATTTTTTAAAGGATTCGATTAGGTCAATAACTGTACTGTTTTCTTTTAGCTGCGGCAGGTATTCGAAAAGTTCACTGTGTTTATCATAATCCAATTCCAATGCTTTGTGAAGAAACGTCATTGCTTCCTGTTTCTGTCCAACGCTGAATAGGCATGCCGAAATACGGTAAAGCAGATCAGCGTTATCGGGATGGTGCTTAACTCCTTCAGCAAGTATTTCGAGTGCTCCGGTTTTATTTTGTTCTGCATCCAGCAGGTTGGCATAATCCAGCCAAATCTCTTTATTCTCGGGCTCAAGTTCTGTTACTTTGTTATAGGCCTGTTCAGCCTCTTCAACAAAACCAAGTTTGGCTTGCACATCGCCATACACATACCAAAAGATAGGATTTTCAGGCTGAAGGTCGAGGGCCTTTTTTATGTAATGAATTCCCTCTGAGGTGCGGCCCTGGTAATCAAGTACAATACCTATGCCCAGCCAGGCATCGGCAAGTTGCGTATCTATCTTAACTGCTTTGTTATAGAACACAAGCGCCTGATCGTAATTTTCTTTTTTTTCGTAACACTCAGCTATATAATAATAGGCCAGCGCATCGTGGTGTTCGTAGTTAAATGTTTCTTTATAGGTTTCAATGGCTTCATCATAACGATCGAGATTAGCTAAGGCATTCGCTTTATTAAAGTAGGCTGAAGCGAACTTATCATCGATTGCGATGGCGTAATCATAAGCCAATATAGCTTTTTCAAATAGTTTAAGCCGGTTGTAAGCCACTCCGAGGTTAAACCAACCGGTTTTTGAGTATGGATATTTATCAAGAAAGCCTGTATAATAGTTTACAGCTTCATCCAGTTTACCTGTGATCTCATAACAAAATGCAAGTTCATATAACGCTGCTTCATTGTCAGGATTGGCCTGTACCGCTTTCTTCAGGTAATAAATGGCATCATCGGTTTTACCCGTATTCTCAAATTCAAAAGCGATATTAAGGTAGACTTCGTCGGGTACTTCAGTAAAC
>JAEUTS010000175.1 GCA_016787005.1 Bacteroidia bacterium | reverse complement strand
GAACGAATTGATGTGAACACATGGAAGATACCAGGTCAGGGTAAAATACAAAAGATAACCTATCGTGTTGAAGATTCCTGGGATACAGATAAGATGGAAGCATTTGTATTTGAACCCGGTGGCACAAACATTCAGCAGGATACCAATTTTGTGATAAATACACATGGGTTTTTCGGATACTTTGACGGGTACAAACGAAATCCTTTTCAACTGGAGTTTATGAAGCCTGTGAATTTTTACGGATCGACAGCTCTTATCGCTGATAAAAGTTCCCCTTCTTCCGAAACATATATAGCGGGTGATTACATGCGGCTTGTAGATTCGCCGATAATGTTTTGTGTTCCAGATACAACTACATTTATTGTTGGAGGTGCCAGGATATTGGTCTCTGTTTATTCTCCCAAAAACAAAAATTACGCCAAGGCTATTGAAGCTAACCTGAAAGCCACATTGAATGCGCAAAAGGATTACTTGGGCGGCAAGCTTCCCATTGAAAAGTATGCATTTATTATTTACCTGTTTAGCCGCAGTTCGGGAGGTTCCGGTTCATACGGTGCGCTCGAACATTCATATTCATCGTTTTATTATATGCCAGATATGGATCCTAAACTGATAGGGCAAAATGTCCGTGATTTCGCTGCCCATGAATTTTTCCACATTATTACACCTCTAAGCATACATTCAGAGGAGATCGGCAATTTTGATTACAATTCTCCCAAAGCATCCAGGCACTTGTGGTTGTACGAAGGTGTGACCGAATATTTTGCAGGACATGTACAGGTAAAGCAAGGTTTAAAAAAACTGGATGATTACATTGACGTAATCCATGAAAAAATTGAAGGTAAAGCAGCCTACTTTGATACGCTCCCTTTTACCCGTATGAGTTCGGGTTGTTTGGATATTTATAAAGATCAATACGATAATGTTTACCAGAAAGGTGCTTTGATAGGACTTTGTTTGGATATAAAACTGCGATCGCTGTCAGATGGAAAGTATGGTTTACAAAATTTAATGTCAGATCTGTCGAAAACATATGGAATCAACCGATCATTTAAAGATGACGAACTGTTTGATGAGATTGTAAAGCTCACGTATCCTGAGATCGGCGATTTTCTGAATCGTTATGTAAGCGGTAATAGTCCGTTGCCATTAACGGAGATGTTGAATTTAGTTGGGATAACATTTAAAGAGGTTGGAACCATGCGTGGAATATCCCCTTTAGGTGGTATAACTCCTTCTTACAATATGGAAACCGGCCGGTTTTATATTAATGAAGCCAGTTACAAGGATATTAATGATTTTGGAAAAAGTATTGGTTTGAACCTGGGTGACGAGATATTCCGGTTCAATGGAAAAAAACTTACACTCTTATCGGTTGAAAAGGTGTGGGGTAAATATTTCGGAGAAGTAAAAGAAGGCGACATGTTAAAAATAGTGGTATTTAGAAAAGATGATAAAGGGATTGTGCGCAAAGTGAGACTGAAAACAAAAGTGGTTGAAACCGATTATATGGTTAAAAATGTGTTGGCAGTAGACGTAAATCCTGATGCAAAGCAATTGGCTATACGCAAAGCCTGGCTCGGAATAAATTAGTAATCCCTGAATGAACAGAAAAAAATTATACTGGCTTTGTCAATTCGGCGGCTGGCTATTCTTTGTACTTATCAATACCGTTTTTTTAAGACTCACTAATGTGTTGGATTTACGTCAGGGCTTTAGTTTGCTGCTGCTCTTTATTCTCGGAATTGTGGTAACGCATTTTTACCGTTCAGTGATCGTTCGACTAGGCTGGTTAAATGTTACACCGTTTGGCCTTATACCGCGTGTGATCGTTGCGACTATTGTTATGGCTTCAATTATTTATTTTATACAGTATTTTATTGAAGCGGCCCTTGGGATCACTTCAATAAGTTTTGAAAATTTTGATGCCGTTGTCGCCAGCCAGTCAATTTTAAATATTGCCTTTGTGTTGTTCTTTTGGTCACTTATTTATTTCCTGGTGCATTACATTGAGAACTATAAAAGATCGGAGATCGAAAATCTGAAATGGCAGGCAGGCATTAATGAGATAGAGTTAAATAAATTAAAATCCCAGCTCAACCCGCATTTTATGTTCAACGCCATGAATAGTATACGGGCACTGGTTGAAGAAAACCCCGAAAGAGCCAAAGAGTCAATAACACAACTGTCGAATATTTTACGGAATACATTAACGATGGGCCGCAATAAAGTAATACCCTTTGATGATGAATTGAATATTGTGAAGGATTATGTAGGCCTGGAATCGACACGCTACGAAGAACGGTTAAATGTTGAATACAGTATTGATCCATTGAGCAGCGGATTTTCCGTCCCTCCATTAATGCTTCAAACGCTTGTAGAAAATGGGATCAAGCATGGTATTTCAAAATTGCCGGGTGGTGGCAAACTGGTTCTCAGAACAGAAGTAAAGGGTGATGTTTTGTATGTAAACATAATTAATAGCGGACAGATGAACGGACAGGGAACAAACGGCACGGGCTTTGGCATTAAGAACAGTGTTCAGCGTTTATCGCTTTTATACGGGAGCAGGGCCTGGCTCAAGCTGTTTAACCGGGATGATAAATATGTAGAAACAGAATTGGTATTGCCAAAACTATAGGTAGTGTATCATTTGTATTATTATGAATAGAGCAGGTTAATCATAACAAAACATAAAGATCAGCTGTCCATTTAATTGATAAATATATGAAAGCAATAATCATTGACGACGAGCGCCTCGCCCGCCAGGAACTAAAAAGTATGCTGGCTGCATTTGATGAAATTGAAGTGGTTGCGGAATGTAACAATGCCGATACTGCGCTTAAGGCCATCAAGGAACACAACCCGGACCTCTTGTTCCTCGATATACAAATGCCCGGAAAAAACGGCTTCGACCTGTTGCAGGACATACCGGAACTACCCCAAGTGGTATTTGTAAGTGCCTACGATGATTATGCCATACGAGCTTTCGATGTTAATGCACTCGACTATTTATTAAAACCCGTGCAGCCTCAGCGCCTGGCCGAAGCCATCAAAAAAATATTAAGTAAAGAGCCACAGGAAGCAGCGTTAGAGGAAGTGAAGGGCGCTGTAACAGTGCTCGATGAGCACGACCAGGTGTTTGTAAAGGATGGAGAACGCTGTTGGTTTGTAAAACTATCGGAGATACGTTTGTTTGAATCAGAGGGAAATTATGTGCGTGTATATTTTGAGAAGAATCGCCCCCTCATATTACGTTCACTTAATTACCTCGATGAACGCCTCAATCAAAAAACTTTTTTCCGTGCCAGCCGTAAACATATCATTAATTTAAAATGGGTTGAAAGTATTGAGAACTGGTTCAATGGCGGCCTTATGGTGCAGATAAAAGGAGGGGAGAAGGTGGAGATATCCCGCAGGCAGGCGGCTAAGTTTAAGGATATGATGAGTCTTTGAAGAATGTTTAAGGTTCCGGGCCTGCCCACCGAAGGGCAGTTTGGCCCGCAGGCGGGCTCAAAGTTCAATGTTCTGGTTAGTAAAAAATATTTTCGTATTTATCAATGAGCCATGAAGTGAATTTAATTAATCCCCGTCTTTTTTCAGGTGATAGATTATGCATAACGTTTGGCGAGCAGAAGATATAAATTGCACAAGCCCGCTTTTAGTAGTAGGTGGAGGCACACAGTTTAAATATTGATTGGGTGTCTGCAGGTAATATTTTCTTTGGGTATGTGCAATCTTTCAATCCAAACTCCGTTTATCACAAGTGAAAAAGCTTTTCATTTTTTTTGTCATGTCTATTATTTACCTTGATGTTTGGTCTCAAGGTAAATTAAAAACTCAATGTAAATTTGGGTTTAAATTAGGTTCAGGAATGCACACTATTACAAGCAGTCTCGTAAAAACTAAACCAATAATTGCCTTCATGGGTGGAATGTGGTTTCAGATAAAAATTAGTAAAAGTTGGACTATGCAGTCTGAACTAGCTTATATTGTAAAAGGAACTGGGGGATACCATCCAGATCATCCCAAGTATGGCGATTATTGGTTACATCTATCTTACTGGGAAGTCCCAATCCTCTTCCAATATAACATGAAAAATGTTTACTTTGAGTTTGGTCCAGGATTAGCAGCATTAATCAATTCTGGAGAATATTCAATTGGAGGAGCACTTCCGTATGATACATTTCTTTATCCCTTTAGTACAAAAGACTTTTCTTTCAATCTAGGTACTGGTTACGTATCTAACGAAAAATGGCGTGTAGGATTGCGATTGACCCACTCACTTCTTCCTGTTCGTAAACAATTACCGGAAACTTCTCAGCCAGGTTACAATAGAGGTATAGTCCTTGCTGTTGGCCGTCAAATAAGCTTTAAAGCCTCAAGAACTAGGCAATCGCAAGTCATGGAGTAAAATGCTAACGGTCCGTGGGCTTGCGCAGTAGCTGATTCAAAGCGACTATTTGTCCCTGTATTATCATATCGTTTGGCAATTTTGCCTGCACTGTCCATAGCACCTGCTAATTCCAGTATGGTACTCGACAGGGAAGGATATTGTTTACATAATTCAATTGAATATAGTCTATTACTTATAGTCAATAGTCTGATCCCATCAGACTTCACTTCATAAATTTTATGTAAATTGTGAATAATTTATGTTAATTTAAAGGCTCGATTTAGCCAGTTAACAACATGACTCTTAATAATATATAATATGAAAAGACGATTTCTATTTGTTGTCCTTACCTGCGGTTTATTCATTAGCTCATTCGGCCAGGTTGACAGCGTTAAAGCCAAAAATCTTGGCCCCAGCCAGGATGCTGAAAAATTCTATAATAGCGGTATAGGAAATTACACCAACAGAAACTACCAGGCTGCTTTGGAAGATTTTAACCAATCGATATTGTTGAAAAGCGATTTCGATCTCGCCTATTTTAATCGCGGTATTACCAAAATGGAATTGAAGGATCTGAAAGGTGCCATTGAGGACCTTGACAAAGCGATTTCGCTTAACGCGGCCAATGATAATGCGTATTTCAGCCGGGCGCAGGCTAAGTACAGTATGGGCGACAAACAGGGTGCTGAAGCGGATTTCATTAAGACGATCGAGTACAATGGCAATCACGCACAGGCTTACTATTACCATGGGGGTCTGAAGTTTGAAAATGGGGATTACAAAAGTGCAATCGCGGATTATGATAAGGCTATTATGTTGAAGCCGGATTACGCATATGCATACAATGACAGGGGCAGCGCTAAACGGCAATTAGAAGATTACTCAGGCGCTATTGTTGATTACAATAAAGCAATTTCCATCAATCCCGATCTGGCTTTTGCCTATAACAACCTTGGAAGCGCTCACCGTAAAAAAGGAGAACTTAAAAAGGCAATAGAAGCGTATTCAAAAGCGATCAGTATTAAAAAAGATTATCACATTGCATTGAACAACAGGGGCAGCGCGAGATTTGAGGATAAGGACTTTAAAGGAGCAATTGATGACTTTTCTGCCGCGGTTAATATAAAATATGATTATGCTTTTGCATATAATAACCGAGCTGCTGCCAAATACCAGTTGAAAGATTATAAAGGTGCCGCTGAAGACGCTTCAATGGCGATAAAATTCAACGATAAATATGGGTATGCTTATTTGAACCGTGGAATTGCCAAGGAAATGCTTCGCGATGAAACTGCCTGCAAAGATTGGGAAACAGCCGGGAAGCTTGGCGTGGAGATCGGTAAAAAT
>JAEUTS010000138.1 GCA_016787005.1 Bacteroidia bacterium | reverse complement strand
AAAAACAACCCACATATATTTATGGAATAGATCTACCTGCTGCATCCTAAGGTTAAGCCCCCAGCTTAGTTCAAACCTTAAACTGCACGTTTATGAAACTTCTTGATTCTTCATTCGAAAACATGAACGAAATTGTTTTCGAAAACCGCAACAAACTTTACGGAGCGTATGCCATTCGTCAATCGTATAGCGACAGAGTTCTGACATCAATATTATTCGCACTGTCAGCGATAACGCTGCTTATTACTATTCCTTATATCATACGGCAATACAGTGAGCCCGAAATGATAAAGAAATTCCAACCTGATCCGAAATGGGTCAGTATAGAATACACTATTGAAAAGCCAAAAGTGAATGAAGAGCTCCAAAAAGAAGCTAAAAAAGAAATGCCGCAAAAACCGGCAGCTGACAAACCGCTGACATCAAATCTCAGTGTAACAGATAAAAAAATAACTGAAAACACCAATACGACCAATACTGATAATTCAACCAAAACAACAGATAAGGCAGTTGATGACAAATCCGGAAATACCGGAACAGCCAATGGAAATACCACCACGCCTCCTTTTGACAGCGCCGGTTATTACAGAGATCTAAGTCCTATAAGCGGAACAGAAGCGGATTCACCACCCCTGTTTCCCGGCGAAAAAGACGCGCTGAATAAATACCTGGGCGCTCATATCAAATACCCAGCCAAAGCCCGTGAAAACAATATTACAGGGACAGTATATCTTTCATTTGTAATTGACCGGGATGGAGCGGTGACTGATATTAAAGTGTTGAAAGGCGTTGAAGGAGATTGCACTGAAGCGGCCTTAAAGGCAATTGAAAGCATGCCCAATTGGATACCTGGTAAATATAAAGGACACCCTGTAAAAGTGAGGATGAATATTCCGATAAATTTTAAACTCAGAAACTGATAAAAATTTATGTAACAGGTTATTTCCCGTGACAATTCTTAAATTTTTTTCCACTCCCGCAGGGACAAGGATCATTACGTCCCGTTTTTTGTTCAACACGAACCGGCTGTGGTTTGGGACGCTCCTGCTGAGGTTCACCATTCGCTGCAGGTGCTGCAACTTCTGAACGACTTGTTTTTAACTGCTGTTGCGGACGCTGCTGAACACGGGCCTGTTGCACCTGTCCGGCATTTTCACTTGGCAAATTACCTTTATAGATAAATGAGATGATCTCCTTATTCACTTTGTTTATCATTTGTTTGAATAACTCAAATGATTCAAACTTATAGATAAGTAAGGGATCCTTTTGCTCGTATACCGCATTCTGTACGGATTGCTTTAACTCATCCATCTCACGCAAATGCTCCTTCCACTCATCATCAATCATGGCCAGGATAACTCCCTTTTCCATGTCAGCCGTCACTTCACGAGCATGCGATTCGTATGCCTTTTTAAGATTTACAACAACTTGCAGGGTTTTAATACCATCCGTAAACGGCACTACAATATTTTCATATGTCTGTGACTGATTTTCAAAAACATCCTTAATTACGGGAAAAGCTTTTGCTGCAGTAGATTCTGATTTGTGCCGGTAGGCATTGATCGCTGCATGGTAAACCTTATCCGTCATTTCATCCGGTTTCATTCCAAAGAAATCCTGGTCGGAAACAGGGCATTCCATTGAAAATGTTTTGATAAGTTCGAGCTTGAAATTTTCGTAGTCCTTTATGTCATGGAACTCCGTGACTAAAGTGCTGACCGTATCATAGATCATGTTGGCAATATCAACCGCAACGCGCTCACCAAATAAGGCATGACGCCTGCGCTTATATATTACTTCACGCTGAGAATTCATGACATCATCATATTCAATCAGTCGTTTACGTATTCCAAAGTTATTCTCCTCCACTTTACGCTGGGCACGCTCGATCGAACTGGTTATCATAGAGTGCTGGATCACTTCACCTTCCTCCAAACCCATACGATCCATCATTTTAGCAATACGCTCAGAACCGAATAAACGCATCAAATCATCTTCCAGTGAAACAAAGAACTGAGATGAGCCGGGATCACCCTGTCGGCCTGAACGACCACGCAACTGCCTGTCGACACGCCTTGATTCATGACGCTCGGTACCAATAATAGCCAAACCACCGGCTTCTTTAACACCGGGCCCAAGCTTAATATCCGTACCACGACCCGCCATGTTGGTGGCAATGGTCACCGTTCCTGCCTTACCTGCTTCGGCAACAATTTCTGCTTCCTTCTGGTGCAATTTGGCGTTGAGCACATTATGCTTTACACCGCGTAATTTCAACATGCGGCTAAGCAATTCCGATATCTCAACTGATGTAGTACCCACAAGTACTGGCCTACCGGCCTTTACCTGTTTAGCAATATCATCAATAACTGCGTTATATTTTTCACGCTTGGTTTTATAAACCAGGTCCTCTTCATCCTTACGTTGTATTGGTTTGTTGGTTGGAATGGTCACCACATCCAGCTTATAGATGCTCCAGAACTCCCCTGCTTCTGTTTCAGCAGTACCGGTCATACCTGCCAGCTTATTATACATCCTGAAATAATTCTGAAGTGTAACAGTAGCGTATGTCTGTGTAGCAGCCTCTACTTTCACGTTTTCTTTCGCTTCAATAGCCTGATGCAAACCATCCGAATACCTGCGACCTTCCATGATACGACCGGTTTGTTCATCCACAATTTTAACCTTGCCATCCATCAATACATATTCATCATCTTTTTCAAACAGTGTATAGGCTTTCAATAGCTGGTTGATGGTATGTATACGTTCTGATTTAATGGAGAAGTCACGGAGCAACTCATCTTTACGCGCAATTTTTTCCTGATCAGAAAGACCTGCACGTTCGATATCAGCTATCTCGGCTCCAACATCAGGCAGCACAAAGAATTTTGAATCTTCACCAGAAGCGGTGATCATCTCGATTCCTTTCTCGCTCAGTTCAATGGAATTATTTTTTTCATCAATCACAAAAAACAGCTCAGTGTCAACCTTGTGCATTTCACGTGATTGATCCTGCATATACTGGTTCTCTGTTTTTTGCAGAATAGCGCGATTGCCTTGTTCACTAAGAAACTTGATAAGTGTTTTACTTTTAGGTAAGCCCCTGTATGCCCGCAGCAAAGCCAACCCTCCATCTTTTTCATTCTTCTCGGCAAGCAATGTTTTGGCAAGATTGAGAGCAGTATTCACATAACTTTTTTGTGCATTAACTAATTTCTCAATACGCGGTTTGAGCTGGTAAAACTCCTGGCTGTCTCCTTTAGGAGTAGGACCGGAAATAATCAGGGGCGTACGCGCATCATCGATCAGAACGGAGTCAACCTCATCTACAATGGCATAGTTATGTTCACGTTGCACCAGTTCTTCAGGTGTACGCGCCATATTATCACGCAGGTAATCAAAACCAAATTCGTTATTGGTGCCATAAGTAATATCGGCGGTATAGGCCACCCTTCTTTCATGCGAGTTTGGCTCGTGAAGGTCAATACAGTCAACAGTAAGACCATGAAACTCGAACAAAGGAGCGTTCCATTCAGAGTCACGTTTAGCGAGATAATTGTTTACAGTTACAACATGTAAGCCTTTACCCGGCAACGCGTTCAGGTATACAGGTAAAGTAGCAACCAACGTTTTACCTTCGCCTGTTCCCATTTCAGCTATCTTACCCTGGTGAAGAACGATACCTCCGATGAGCTGTACATCATAATGCACCATATCCCAGGTAATTTCATTCCCGGCAACGATCCACGTGTTTTTCCAAAACGCTTTATCACCTTGTATCACCACATTTTCTTTACGGACACTGATGTCCCTGTCGAATTGAGTAACACTCACTTCAATTCCTCCCGCCTTAAAACGCCTGGCGGTTTCCTTCACTACCGCGAAAGCCTCCGGTAGAACATCATTTAACGCTTCCTGTATTTTCCCTTTTATTTCTTTTTGCAGCTCATCGATCCGTACATACATCTTTTCCTTCTCATCAACTGCACTATTGTCGCCCGCATCAATTTGTGCGCGCAATTGTTTAATTTCATTCTCTTCTTTGGAGATGTGATCGGCTATCCGTTTTTTAAATTCGGCTGTTTTGCCGCGAAGTTCATCGTTGCTCAGCTTTTCAATTGCTTTATGCGCTTCGAGTATTTCATCGACAATTGGTTGTATTTCCTTTACGTCACGATCGGATTTAGTGCCAAATAATTTGGAAATACTTTTTGTAATAGATGATATCATTAAGTTGCTGGTTGTCGGTTATTAGCCTGCCTAAGGTATAGCCCCGGCAGATAAGTTGTTATTTATAAATTGTTAAATATTGTAAGGGAAGCAAAAATAACTCTTTTCAGGAGAAGATTTGCGCCTTTTGTATTTTGGTTTCAAATTCGGTGCCAATGTGTTTTCTTGACGTTTTGTCATATTATCTGTTGATTTAAAGTAAATTGTTCTGATACAGGCTTCCAAATCATAAATACACTAAAAAATTCTTCACTTACTTTTCTTCCTTGATGAAGAAAAGTAACAAAAGAAATCAAGACAAAACGATTGCTCACACGCAGGCTACACGGCATCGCGTTTTGTCGTGGCCAACGCTCTCGTAAAATTATAATTTAAGAAACATTAATGATTTAAATTTATAACTTAAGAATTCGTATAAAACACAAGAGGCTCCTAATAGTTTGGAGCCTCCAGCTAATGCTTATAAAATACTGTTAATATTCATCCTCGTTAAAGAAGAAGTCCTCTTTTGTAGGATAATCAGGCCAGATCTCTTCGATAGTCTCGTACATTTCACCTTCGTCTTCAATTTCCTGGAGATTTTCAATGACTTCCATAGGTGCTCCTGAACGAATTGCAAAATCGATCAACTCGTCCTTGTTTGCAGGCCAAGGCGCATCTTCGAGGTATGAGGCTAATTCTAAGGTCCAATACATAGTATATTTTTACATTTAAGTGTCAGTACTATATTGCTTGTAACGCAATTTTTAAAAAGATGTTACGCCAATTATTTACTTTTTTTGAACCTTTGAGTTGCTGACTCTTCTTCGCATTTGCTTCGAAGGATAAGTATTTTCAATGTGTTCATCAGTAAACGAAAAGTTATTGCTTCACATCAATTTCGTGCAAAAGTATAAATAAATCGATAGTAACCTAACAATGTCAAAACAATGTGGAAAACTTTATTAAATTATTGGTTTCCAGGGCATTTCATTAGCTTTCAAATCGTGCGAAAGCCGGCGGGCAAGTACAAAAAGGTAGTCGGATAAACGGTTGAGGTATTTAATAACAAGTTCGCCTACAGCTGTAGTTTCGGACAGGTGGGTTGTATTCCTTTCGGCCCTGCGGCAAACACAGCGGGCAATATGGCAGTAGGATATTATTGTATGTCCTCCCGGCAAAATAAAAGAACGCATTTCGGGCAGTCCTTCGTTCATTTTATCTATGGCCTTCTCTAAAACAGTTACGTCGGCTTCGGCTAATTCAGGAAGTGTCATTCGGCTCTTTTCGGGATCAGCAGCTAATGTAGAGCCAATGGTGAACAAACGATCCTGCACTTCAACTAAAAGACTTTTGTATTCATCCTTGATTTGCTGGTCGCGCAGCAGGCCTATCCATGAATTCAATTCATCAACTGTTCCATAGGCTTCAATGCGGATATGATGTTTTGGAACACGGGTTCCACCAATCAATGAGGTTTGTCCCTTATCGCCGGTTTTGGTATAGATCTTCATTCAAAAGCTTTTAACAAACCTACATGATTTTTTTTCAAAAAATATAAAAATAATCATGAAAAAATCCTGCGGGTTTGCTACTAACAACTGGCTCGCTTCTGAACATAAGTAATTTAAAAACCTTATTCAGAAGAACTATACTTTTTAGCCGTCAAACATTCCAGGAAAAGCAATTGTCAACGTGATGCACCTTGCTTTTCTTTTTGCGAACTACCTGTTCCCATTTACAGCCTGCTTTGTATAGAAACTTTTTAAGTGCTGCCCATTTGTATTTAAAGACAATACTCTTTTTTGAGGACACGTCCTTCGAAAATGAGCCGCGCTGTACTGCTTTATCATTTTGAGTGCCGCTTTCGAGGGAAGCCAGATCGTAGTTGCCATCCTGAACCAGCGGTTGCTGTATAGGAATATTATTCAAACTGATTTCAGGATTACTCAACTCATCATCTTTGGTTACTTTATTATCATTTGAATTAATATTTTTTGTCCGATCAACTTCTTCTTTTTGTTTCACTTTCTGTTGCAGGACAATACCTGAATCTTTCTTTTGAATTTTTCTATACTCTTCATCGGCCAGCTGCTGAAGTTTGTGACACGGGCAATTCGGGTTCCGGGGATCGCTCAGTGGAAAGCTTGTTGGATCAACAACAGTATCGGAATGTTGGGCGAATACTCTACTGCAAGCGAATAGCAGTATGATAACTATTTTTAATGTGCGCTCCATGTTGATTCCCCTGAGTAAAGCACCCCGGCTAAAGGGCGCTTTACAAATCGGGGTTAGGTATTATATTTTACTGATTTTAATTCTATCCACACCACTCCAACATTTAAACTCATTCGTGTAGTATAGGTAGCCGGATGATGCAGGGGTGTCAAACTCTCCCGGTACTTCAGCTTTCAGGTCGAGATTGATCTGGCGAACATCATTCGCTGCCATTCCACGATAATAGATCGCGATTTTGTTTCCTTTGATCTCGTAATAATCAAACACTTTCTTTTCCTGCAACTCTTTTAACTGCCATGGCTGCACAGTTAAACCTGCCGGTATTCCTATCAATGCCATAGTGCTTGGTATTTCGGAGTTCTTCAGATTCTTAATTGTAGCCGAGTAACGAACTGTTTCACCAACTTTCGCGTTTTTTGATCCCATTTTTGTGATGAGACTTACGCTGCAATCCTTATCGCTGGCTGGTAAAAAGGTATTCCAGTTCACTGCAACTGAGTATGGTAATGGCTCTTTTACACCAATGTATTTTACTTTAACGGTGTTCTTTCCCGATCTCAGGAATTTTTCAAGACTATCAATTACAATTGCCCCTTTGTCACCTGCTTTATATGATCTTTCAGCCACTTTTCTGCCATCAACATATACAGCAATGGTTCCGTTCTCACTTGTCTTCTTGCTTTCTTTAGCGAATTGCGTAAGTGCTTTCAGCGCGAGAATAGTTCCCTGTGTACTGCTGAATGTTCCGCTTCCATCGCGCGAGTTAACGATAAAATCAAGCGCCTGTTTCAGCGAACCAATATTTCTACCCGGAGCTTTCATTAAGGCCATTGCTGCAATTGCAGTTGTTTCAATGGTCAGTGAGCGGCCCTGTGAATAAGTAATAGAATGTGTTGAGCCGGTCCAACTGCCATTTTTGTCCTGCCTGCTTAATAATGCTTCAAGAGCATCTTCCGCCTTTTTTGTTTCATTTAATTTGAAGGCTGCATTCGCCATCATGGCCAGCATATAAGGATCCTTTGCTGACATCGCTGCCGAATAGGATGTTTCAAATTCTTTTTTAATGTCCGTATATCCGGCTTCCGCAAGAGCGTATACGATATAGGCATTCAGGATATCATCACTTATCCTTCCATAATCATGTAAAGCATGCATGTTACGGGTGAATTTACCTTTGCCATCTTTATGCGACATGATCCATCCGGCTGTACGGTCAACCATTTTCTGATCAACATTTCCACCGGCCTTTTTCATGTCGGAAAACTCAAGCAGACCATACGCGGTAAGACCTTCATGACCCGGAGAAGCTCCAAACCATTCATATCCTTTTTCCTTTGTTTCAAAAGTTGTAAGTCTTGTATATCCTTTATCAAGTAAGGCAGTTGCGCGCGACAACGTTTTATCATCTTTGCTATCGGTTGATTTCATGTAATCGAGCACCATAGCATTAGGATAAGCTGTACATGAAGTTTGTTCAAAGCATCCATAAGGCTCAGAAAGAATCCCTTCAATACCTTTCATCAGATCACCTACTACATTCGGGTAAGCATTAAGAGTAGCCTTGAGAGATCCGTCAATTAAATTTTCGAGATAAACCACATATTCCTTTTCCACTTCCTGTCCTGAAAAAGAAGCTGATGCAGGGAATCCCTTCGATACGATCTTTATGTTTTGAGTAAAAGCATCGGACAAGCCGCAACTTTTAAAGGAGATGGAGAAATCACCGGAGCTGATTTTGTTCAACACTTTGTAGTCAACGTAAACCACCTTGGCCTGGCCGGGCATAATAGTCTGAACAAGGTCAGTTGATGACACAGCCTGTAATCCATCAGGGGCAGTGATTGTAAAAGTTCCCCCAAGAGGTTTATCCGTATTATTTTTAAGGGTGATCGGAATAGAAACAATATCGGACGTTGCTACTTCAACAGGCACCTTTGCACTCATGGCAAAAGGCAACTGTGTGAAAAACACATTTTCTGTCCTTCCTATCATTCCATCAGAACTGATACCTTCAACAGTAACCCGGAAAGAAGAAATGTCATCCGAATTATAGAACTCAATTGTTTTCCTGCCAGTACGATCAACACTTACGGTTGGATCCCAGAAAATTGTTGAGCGAAAATCTGTACGCACATCCACTTTTTGTTCCTTATCATATACAGGAGCTGCAAACTTACGCGCACGGTAATAAGTTACATTACGCGGAGCAGGCTGTTCCCAATCCATTTCTTCATCCATCATCTTTTCCTGTGCCAGACGACCAAACCGGTCCGCACGTCTTGCTTCCTCCTTATTACTATCCTTCTTTCTTTCAGCCCTGGGTTCTGCAACCTTAGCACCATCCCGTGGAGCCTTTTTTAAAGCAACCTCGCCTGCAACCTTCCTGTTTTTTAATTGACCATTAAAAGGAGCCAAGGATTTTTTAACTGATCCCATAGGAGCATCATCACCTACACCCATTGCTGCCTGAGGAATTAAAGCATTCTCCATTAATTCGCTCCGTGTACGACTGTAGCGGTAAGCATTAGCATCGTACATGTAATAAGCAGGACGGCTTCCGTAATTATATACATACTGTACCTGTTGTGAATATCCGGCAGCAGAAATGATAAGTGTTGCCGGAGAATATAATTCCAATCCTTTAATAGTAAACTCTCCGTTTTCATTTGTTGTATACGCAGAGTTACCGGTCTTTACAACCGCATTCTTAATTGGTTTTCCGTCTTTAGAATCCAAAATAACTCCTGACACTTTTGTGTTCTCAGGCTGAAAATCAGCAGAACGGTTCTTCGCTGCTTCCAGATCCTCCCATTTAAATTTTCTCCATCCGGCAGTCATTAAAAGATAATCGAGCGCCTTACCCGATTTACTTTCTTTATCGTTAAAATAAAATGCCGGCTCCTCGATCTTACCCTTTACATCCTGCTGAAGCAACAGTTCGGATAAAATATTTCCGGATTTATCATCCACGAATGAAAGTAACTGATCATTTACAACAGCTAACGAAAGATCGGCAGGCATTGGAATACCACGATCGTCCTTTACAGAAACGGTCATTTTTACTTTCTCGCGGGGCAAATATTTTTGCTTATCAGTACTTACTGAAACGTCCAGGTGTTTGTTTTTATTCACAAACGCAAGCCGTTCAGCACGCTCAATGCCTTTACTGTCGAATAACGTTATTTGCGCTACCCCCATTGGGAATTTAGAAACAGGAATAATTACCTTATTCAATCCTGATTGGGCATTGACCGCAGTCGCGTAATATATCTCTCCGCGTACTTGCGCAACAACCGACAGTTCTTCAACCTCGGGTGAATTAATTCCTAGGGTAAGTTCATCTGTTGAAGAATTATCAACACTTAATACATATCCTTTGGGAAGAGCTTCCGGCAGTTCAAACGTTTCCTTTATACCTGCCGGTTTTGTGATCTTTACAAAATACTTCTCTCCGGCCTGCGGCTTCACTGTGAATGAGCCCATACCCATGTGGTAGCTGCTGAATGTTTCAATTACACTACCTTTTTCAGTCATTACTACACCCTCTACATCGGCAGGTTTATCAAATTCGTTCAAGGCCCTGAATGCAACATTGCTTTGCATATTGGTAACCAGGTCGCCGCCTTCAGGAAATAATTGAAATTTTATTTTGTTCAATATGATTGGAATAGATCGCGATACGCTTTCTGTACTGCCATTATAATCAACCAATATATTCAGAAGCCCGTCAACTGTTTTCAGATCTTTTGGAAGTTTAAAGTGTACATAGCTGACACCTTCGTTATCTGTAATCGCTGAACTCTCAACCGCTTTAGTTCCATCCAAAGAAGCAACGAACCTGAAAGTATGATCTGTCAGAGGCTTGTTCTCGTTTGTATTAAGTTCCAGTTTGGCAATCACTTCATCTCCGCTTCCAAATGCTTTTTTTTCGAAGTCAAGTTTCATTTTTAAATTGGGGAGCACGATTTCCTGCACCTGTACAGTTTTTTCAAAGCCAAAATTCTCTCCATCATTCTTTTGCCAGTTCGTGTAGGCCTTTATTTTATATAATCCTCCCGGGGCCTCTTCAGCCAGCGCAAAATCACCGGCGCATTTTCCGTTTTTCGCGATCACATTGAGTGTTTGCTCTACATTACCTTTAGGTCCGATCAGATCGACATGAACGATCTCGCTTTGTTCAGATGGCCGGAGGTCTTTTCCATCACGCACAAAAGCGCTGAACCAGATGTTCTCTCCCGGTTCATAAAAAGGTTTATCCAGTTGCAGGTAAACACGGTCTTCTTTCCATGCATTATTATACTCTGCCAATTCGCTTTTCAGTTTTTTTATGAATCGGTTTTCGATCGCCTGATTCAAAAGATCGGTGGGTGTAACCCAACCGATGAGGCCTGCCAATGCTGCAACACCTGTTGAGATGGCAATTGTTCTTTTTATTGATTTCTTGTTCATGACTGTGATTTTTATATTGTTAGAAATAATTTGTTTTGCTTTGATAGTAAGGTGCGGTGGAAGACGAAATTCCACAGAAAGAATTAAAGGCAAATCACAACTAACTGACAATGAGGCATATAAAAAATGGGGGGGGGGAATTATACTGTAGCTTTCAGTACGCTACGTATGTTTTCATTCTGTTTATCCAATTCAACAAGACCATCCTTTAAACGAACTATACGATGGGCATACTGGGCAATATCTTCTTCGTGGGTTACAATTATAATGGTGTTACCGTGTTTATGAATTTCTTCAAACAATCCCATGATCTCAATGGATGTTTTTGAATCGAGATTACCGGTTGGCTCATCAGCCAATATGATCGCGGGATTATTCACTAATGCCCTTGCAATGGCAACACGCTGCTTTTGTCCGCCTGAAAGTTCATTAGGTTTATGGTACATACGTTCAGTCAAACCAACCTGCTCCAGCACTAATTTACCCCGCTCTTCTCTTTCGGCTTTAGGCATTCCGGCATAAACCAAGGGCAGTATAACATTTTCAAGTGCTGAGTAGCGCGGCAATAAGTTAAATGACTGGAACACAAATCCTATTTCTTTATTCCGAACCTCGGCCAGGTCGTTATCACTCATTTTTGAAACGGCAATGCCGTTAAGCATATACTCGCCATCGCTTGGAGTATCAAGGCAGCCAAGCACATTCATCAAAGTTGATTTCCCCGAACCGGAAGGGCCCATCAGTGCAACATACTCGTTCTTTGAAATATCGAGTGTAACAGAGCGCAAAGCATGGATCGTTTCTGAACCGACGCGATAGGTGCGGGCGATGTTTTTAAGTTCGATGATGGGTGGCATGGGATAAAGGTAATAAAAAGAGCCTCACCCTGCCCTCTCTGAAGGAGAGGGTGCTAACGCAGGGGCCAATCTATACTTAATATGGCATATGCGGATGTCTCTCTCCTCCTTCGGCTGTGTTCAGGACAGATTCGGAGAGGCAGGGTGAGGCCTAAAATCTCACCACAAAATGTTCCTTCACCTGTTCTTTTCTGAAGAAAACTATGCCGATAAAAAACAAGTCGATCGTCAGCGTTACCCGCTCATGTTTTTTAATGCACTCCCAGGCTTGTTCCATATCTTCCGACCAATGAATGTCATCGAAAACAAAAACCGAATTATTATTCGCATATTGCAAACATTGCTCAAAATAACGCAGTGTTGGCTCCTTGCGATGATTACCATCAAAAAAAACAAGACTTGCGGTGAGCGAAGCCGAACCGTCAAGTTGATTTAATCCGTTTAACTGAGATTGCAATACATCGTCGAAATTCCCAACTGTCAATTGAATGTTTTTTATGCCCAATTTTTCGAAATTCCGTCTTGCATATTGAGCGATGGTTTCGCTGCCTTCAATACTTACCACACGGGTCTGACTATTTGCCATAGCCATATATAATGTTGTAATGCCCAAAGAAGTACCCAATTCTAAAATTGTATTGGGTTTAAAATGATTTACCAGGCGGAACAAAAGCTGGCCGAATTTAGCGGGTTTTAACGAATGCCTTGCAATGTCACTTATTTTTCGTGTACTGGTTTTTAACACTACTGATCCCGCTCCAAGATCTGCTACCTGCACCTCCGCAGGATCATTCAGCAGTTCATTCCTTAATTTTTCAATTGGCCCGTACAAATAATATAATTCATTGTTTTGAATAACCGTAGTAAGTAAATTAAACACAAATGGAGAATGTATATCGTGCTTTGTTTGGGCACGAAAAAAATATTTTAAATAGGAAATCGCAGTTCTGACCTTACTCATTTACCCGAAGTTAGTAAAAGAGTTTAATGTCCGAAGTTGAGAAAATTTTGAATATTGAAGCTTTAACCCTGAAATAAAGCTAAAGAGCATTAAATTCAATGTCCGGG
>JAEUTS010000137.1 GCA_016787005.1 Bacteroidia bacterium | reverse complement strand
CAGGACTAATCTTTTAAAAAATCAGAATTCTCGATAGTTACGGGCCTGGCAAGTGGCTTTTCCGACCAGCTAAAACAAATTATTACCGCCAATCATTTAATTGAGCCATAATCCGGGCATTTCATTAATTTTATGCCTGTTTAAGAACGTGTTATGTTTATGGCTATAAGAATAGTTTCGTTTCTTTTATTGCTTTTTTTTGCACCTGTTGTTTGTTCACAAAATACTACCACTCCGCAGGGACCCTGGAGTTTGCAACAATGCATCGAATATGCGCTTAAAACCAATATCCAGCTTAAGCAAGTTCAGCTTAATGCGGAGTTATCAAAAGTAAACCTCCTTCAAACAGAAGCAGGGGCTTTGCCAAGCGTTAACGGTATGATGCAGCATACTTACAATTACGGCCGAACCATTGATCAGTACACGAATACGTTTGCGAATACCACCGTTCTTTCACAGAATTTGTATGTAAGCGGAAGTTTGAATTTATTTAATGGCTTGCAGCGTTATAATACGATCAGGCAGAACCAGTATAATTATCTCGCAAATAAATTTGATATTGAAAAGAACCGGAATGACATTTCGTTGAATGTTGCAGGAGCATACTTACAGATACTTTTTAACCAGGAGCTGCTGGCGGTTGCGAAAAACCAACTTGAAATTACCATTAAACAGTTGGACCGCACCCAGAAGTTATTTGATGCAGGTACTTTAGCCAAAGGCAGTTTGCTTGACATGCAGGCGCAGCAGGCCACAGACGAACTTACTATTGCGAATGCTCAGAATCAACTCGATCTCGCTTACCTCTCAATGATACAATTATTGAATCTCGACCCGGCCAACGGATTTGAAATACAAAAACCCGAACTGTCTCTGCCGCTTGAAAATCTACTCATTAATTCTCCTTCCCAGATATTTAGTCAGGCTGTTAAAAATCTGCCTGAGGTGAAAAGTGCGGAACTTAAATTGCTTGGCGCCGAAAAAGGAGTGTCAGCAGCCAAAGGAGCCATAAGCCCGCAGCTAAGTTTAAATGCGACTTATGGAACAGGTTATTCGGGATTAAGTAAATCATTAATCTCTTATGGTATTTCCGGCGTTGATACTATTGGTTATACTACTACTCTCCAGCCTGTTGTTGCCCCTCATTTTGTTCCTGTATTTGAAAATAATTCATTCTCAAAGCAATATAAGGATAACGTGAATCAAACCCTGGGATTCCGATTAACTGTTCCATTGTTTAATGGTTTGCAAACACATTCATCAATAAGCAGAGCTAAGATATCGAGGATGAGTTCCGAGTTGGCGCTTGAGCAGACCAAACAACAACTTCAAAAAAGCATACAACAGGCGTATGCCGATGCCAATGCCGGCCTTAAAAAGTACATTGCGACAAAAAAGGCTGTTGAAGCCAATGAAGAATCGTTTAAATACAGTGAACAGAAATACAATGTTGGTGCGTTGAATGTGTTTGATTACAACCTGGCCAAAACAAAACTGGCCAAAGCGAAGTCAGACCTTGTTCAGGCCAAATACGATTTTGTATTCAGATCAAAAGTGCTTGACTTTTACCAGGGCAAGCCCTTGACTTTATAAAACACTACAGATGAAATGGTCATATTCCATCTGTCAATTAAAATTTACAACTAGTTACAGATGAAAAAACCTTGGGTACTTATTACAGGAGCGATCCTGCTCATTTCTATTCTGATCGGGGTAAAAAAATGCACTTCTTCCGATGATACAGAGGTAGCCACAGAAAAGGCGCAGCGCAGAACCATTATTGAAACAGTTTCCGCCAATGGAAAAATTCAACCCGAAGTAGAGGTGAAGCTCAGTTCGGAAGTGTCGGGCGAGGTTGTGGAACTAAATGTGAAAGAAGGCGCGCATGTGAATAAAGGCGATCTGTTGGTTAAAATAAATCCTAATATTTATATGTCGCAGCTGGAAGCTATTAAAGCCACCATGAATTCATCAAAGGCGAATTTGTCGAATATGAAGGCGCGTTTGCTTCAGGTACAATCGCAGTTCGCGAATACGGAAGCTGCCTATAACAGGAATAAAAAATTGTTCGACCAGGGCGCTATTTCCGCCTCTGATTTTGAT
>JAEUTS010000131.1 GCA_016787005.1 Bacteroidia bacterium | reverse complement strand
TTAGGTCCTAAGCGCAGGCAAGGCGATGGACAGGTTCCTGAGGGTTTTTACCACGTAAGCGTGTTCAACCCGACAAGCAGCTATCATTTATCGTTGGGAATAAACTATCCGAATAAATCTGATAAGATCATTGTTGGTGATACGAATCCGGGCGGCGACATTATGATACACGGAAATTGTGTAACAATTGGTTGTATGCCATTAACAGATGCCAAAATAAAGGAAGTATACATTATGGCGGTTGAAGCGCGCGGAGGCGGCCAGCAAAATATACCTGTTCATATATTTCCATCCCGTTTAACGGAGGAGAAATTTACATGGTTAAAAACCAAAGCGGGAGATGGGAAGTTGCTGGAATTCTGGACCAATCTCAGGGAAGGGTATACTTTTTTTGAGAATAAAAAAACTATACCCTCAATAACTGTCGATCAGAGCGGGAAGTACCTGTTTAAGTAGGTTGAGCCGGCAATAGAGCAATTTTTTCTCCTATTCGTTGATATACCCCTGCAGCCCTTTGTTGGCATTTGCTTTTAGTTTATTAATAGATTACACCCTCTAAGGTCACTGTTATCAAAACGGCCCAATACTTCAAAAGTATGTTCATTGTGAATTTTTCCCAGGTCCTGTGTCGCAATAAACGAGCAGGAGTATATATTGGCCAGGTCAATGATGTTAATTCCGCCGGTTTGGCCCGGTTGAAGTGATTTAAAGGGATCATTGATATCCCTTATCATCACCTTCATCCACGGCGGGCAATTGAATATTCCGTTTTCTTTCGAATACGCCTGTGATAGAAGTTCTGTCATTCCGTATTCGGAGTGGATAGCTTTTAAACCAAATGCGTTTTTCAGAGTTGCATGTAATTCAGCTTTTACAAGTTCCTTGCGCATGCCTTTCATGCCGCCGGTCTCCATAACAATAGCATGTTTCAGCTTTGGAAATTTATTTTTCAGCACTTTTTCAGCAAGGTCGAGCAAGGCATAAGTTACTCCAAGCAAAAGGTATTTTTGGCCGGCTTGCTCAAGCATTAATATCTTGTTCAGCAGTTCATCGGTATTTCGCAGGTAAAATCCGCTGTTGGTAAGATTACTGAGGCCAATTAGTTTGTCAACCATATATACAAGAGACGAGTCTTTCCGGTCAAGATAGGAAGGTAAAAGGGCAAGGAAAGTATAGTGTTGAGGTTTTCCGTAAAACAGTTCGAAACATTTTGTAAAGCTTTCTTCATACAACGCGAGGTCACACACCTCGTGCTTGCTTCTATTGCTGTTTGTGGTGCCGCTACTTAAAAAGGCCCTCTCAATGGGCCGGTTTCCACTGATTACTGCATGCGTTTTGAAGAATTCAACAGGTAAAAATGGAATTTGGGATAACCGGGTAATACCCGCCGGGTCAATATTTAAAAGGTTGAGGTATTCTTTATAGACCTTGTTTTGCCGGGATTGAAATTGAAAAATCTCAAGCGCAATATCTGTGAAAGAAATTTCGTTGGTTATTGAGAATATGTTATTTGTTAGCTGTTTCGGATTCACCAGTTAATGCGCTTTGTATACTCAGGTTAAATTTGTAATTTTAATACGCAAATGTTCGTAAAGACAAAAATACAATTATTGCTCGTAGGTATTGTTGCTATAAGTCTATATAGCTGCATTAAGACGCAAAGTGTTCCCAATACTCCTTCTATAGCTTTTAAAGATTTTGTGAAGTATGGTAAAGACTCTGCTGATATGATCATTACATTCAAGGACGGAGATGGTGATATTGGGTTGGTTCCGGGCGATACTGCTCCTCCCCACAACGTTAATGGGAAGTATTATTACGATATGGTAATGGAGTACAACTATAAAGGCGCAGATGGCAAATTTCATCGTTTTAAGTCCGCTACAGCGACCGATTCCATGATAATTGGCTATCATATACCATACATAACTCCTGTTGGTCAGAATAAAGTTTTGGATGGCGAGATACGTGCCCATATATTAGCCCCTTATTATGTCGTTGACCCCCTGGTTATTCCAGCCCATAAAGTGATACGTTTTGATATATATATTTACGACAGGGCTCTTAATAAGAGTAATGTTATCACTACCCCTGAAATTTCCGTTCCTTAGGTATATACTATTTTCTGTTTTACTCCCTATTTCCTAATCTTAAGTTAACTCTTCCTTAACACAACTATTCCCTGCATTGCCCTATTTTCGGGCTCTCTATATTCAATTTGTTTTCATGCAAAGAGTTAAAAGCAATAAGATACTTGTAGTTGATGATGACTTGATTGTAGTACAGGATATTAAACAATTTTTACTGATTGAAGGTTACAGGGTTGAGGCCGCTCTGAATGGCAGGCAAGCTGTTGAAATTGCAACGCAATTTATTCCCGATCTGGTGTTGATGGATGTTTCAATGCCGGTTATGGATGGTATTGAGGCTTGCATGGAAATGCGTGCGATTGATTCTATTAAAGATACATTGATCGTTTTTTATACCGACCGCAATGAAGATTATTCCCAGATAGCTGGCTTTAATGCCGGTGCTGATGATTATATTATTAAACCCGTTAAGCCTAAACTATTATTAACCAGGATCCGGGCCATGTTAAAACGATTGAATGGTGGGTCAGATGAATTGAAGGAAGGGAATAATTCGCTCATTAAAATAGACCGTGAACGGTACGTAGTTATTAAGAGCGGACAAGAGATAGTATTTCCACGGAAAGAATTTGAATTGCTTTCTTTGTTATACTCCTCTCCGCGCAAAGTGTTTACGCGTTATGAAATATCGAACCTTATTTGGGGTTATGAAATCCCCCCTCAAAACAGGACAATAGATGTTCATATAAGAAAGTTGCGTGAAAAAATAGGGAATAATCATATAAAAACAGTAAAGGGTATCGGGTATAGCTTTGTGCTTTAAAAGTGTTTCTTAAAAAGGAGAGCCTCTGAAATTTTCAGAGGCTCTCCTTTTTCAATAGATGAACTATCTCTTCACGATCATTTTGACTGCTTTTGTGAATTCAGCGCAAGAGATTTTTACAAAATAAATGCCGGCATCTAATGATTCTGTATTTAACGGAATTTGCTGTATACCCTTGGATATTAATTCCGTTGATTTAACTGCAGCTGCAAGCTGACCTGTTAAGTTGAAAATAGTTATACTTACTTCAGTTGATTTGTTTAATTCAAATGAAAGAGTGGTACTATTTTGAACTGGATTTGGATATAAATTAACCGGGCCATTTGAATAATCCGGGTTTAAGGCGATCACTGCTGTTAATCCGGCAAATGCAGCATCTGTAAAATCAGCACCTGCGAGCGCCGGAGAAGCTGAAGCGGGGCGATAATCCGGTGCGGTAAAATTATAAGGAGTAGTCAGGATGCCTGTAGATTGAACCAAAGAATCATTGTTATTGTTGCTAAACCAGGAACGTATGGCGAATGTGCTTGCTGAATTAACTTCGCAAACTTTACCTGTTGAGTTACCGGCGACAATATTGTATTTGAATTTAAGTCCGCCACTGGTTGCATTTGTTTCACAAGCCGTACCATCAATGTGAATTCCCCGCGTATGGTCCAGGAAAACAGAGTTGAATATTTTAAGGTTTGAATTTCTCCTGATCCGCGCTCCTCTTCTGTATCCTGCGGCAATAGTACTGCCGGTATTACCCCTGTACGGGCCGATCAGTGTCATGTTTGAGAATAAGGCCGAAGTCAGAGGAGCGTTGCTGCTGCCAGCTGCATCATTGTCTGATTCAAATCCTTCCGAAGTGGAAACTAAAGGGTCATCTGCGATCTGCGGATCCCTCACAGACAAGCCAAACTGAATGTTACCGCTGAAACCGTTGTCGGTATCAAAATCATCATCCAGGTTCCTGTATGACACTAAATGTTTACAGTTAACAGTCCCTCCGAACCATTCGAAACCATCATCATTTGCAAAGGAAACCTGTACATTATCAATAGTAGTACCTCTTCCAACTGCACCAAAGGTTAATCCATTTATCTCTTTGCTTGGTTGATATACGTATCCTCCAAATTCTATACGTACGTAATTCAGGGTGCCTGAATTGTCATTGTCATCAGGAGAAGTGGCTCCTCCATATTGTGTATCTGCACCCGGTGTAAGGCCTTCAATATTAGCAATGCCACCAGCGGCATTTGTTTTGGCTAAACCAAGTAATACCACCCCGCCCCAGTCGCCAATATTTCTTGAGCCAACCGCCTGGCTCGAAGTAAACACAATTGGTTTACTGATTGTGCCAATGGCCATGATCCTGGAGCCTGTAGTAATAAATAATCCTGCACCTACAGAGCTATAATCGCCTCGGATAACTGTACCGGGTTCAATAGTTAAGGTGGCTCCGTTTTTAACGTATATCTGGCCTTGCAGTAAATACGTATTGTTTGCGGTCCATGTGGTATTTGTAGTGATGTTGCCGCTGATGGTAACATTAGGAGCGGGATAGACGGCATTTTGAGGATCCCATTGAGTCCAGCCATCAGTCCACATTGGTGTTGGAGCCGGTGCAAATGCGCCACGATAAGTTGTCGGTGAGAAGAATGTTCCTTGAGCTATTGCAGCTATCCCAATCAGGCAGAGCTTTGCAGAAATGTAAATTTTTTTCATTTTTGTTTTTGTTTGTTTTAGTTGACGCAAAGAAATGGATAGTATATTTCCTGTGCATTAATACCATCTTAACTTTAATTTACATTAGGATTATCTGCGTGTTAGCAATAGAAAGATGCCCTTAATGTTTTTTTAACATTAGAATTTGTAGGAAATACTAAATGAGCAGGTAGGGCCAAAGCCGGTTCTCCAGATGATGTCATCAGTAACTTTATCCAGTTTTTTATTATTATTTCTATCCTGGAAAAAATACAGGTCCTGGGCAAGTATATCCCTGGCTTGTAATTTAATTTCAAGTTTGTTTTTTAAGAATGCTTTACTGAATTGAATATCAATCACAGTACGCCCTTCTTCCCATATATCAGGTTCATTCACATTCCCGACAATGGCTATTCGCTGACCAATACGATTAACAGCTGCCGAAACAGAAAATCCGTGGTCAATATCTGTATATAAAATTCCGGCATTGAAAATGTATGGCGATTGACCCTGTAAAGGGCGCAATTTGGCGCCTGAACCAATAATGCCGGATACGTCAACAGATGAAACGATATATGCAAAATTGGAATATAATGTAAGATTGTTAAGAAATTTGCTTGAGTCCGATCCGAGTAATGCACCTACAACCATTCTGTATTCAAGCTCAAGGCCGTGATTGGCTGCTTTAGGGACATTTTGGTAAGTGATCTCTCCAGAGGTATATGATTTTGAATTTTGTTCGATGGGGTTGATAAATGATTTGTAAAAGCCTGTTGCAGAAACCAATTGGCCTCTTCCTGGATAAAGCTCGTATCTCAGGTCATAATTATGTATGAGCGCGCGTTTTAAAGAATCATTTCCGGAAAGCACCAACTGTGTTGTGAAATCGTAAAATGCGAATGGTGCAAGTTCACGGAACTCTGGTCGATTGAGCGTTTGAGAATAACAAAGTCTTATATTTTGGTTTTCAGTTACTGAAAAAATAGCGTTTACTGACGGAAGTATATCAATTTTTGTTGTATTAATATCGAGTGGTTTTTTACTGTCAAGAATAGCATTGAGTCGCTGTGTGAAATTTTCAAGCCTTGCGCCCCATATTATTCTTAACCAGCTTTTATATCTGTTGTCAAGCATAATGTAAGTTGAAATAAGCTGAGAGCCTGCTTTATAGGCATCAGATGGTTTTGTGCCGTCTTTTAATTTAAAACCGCCTACACCCGGAGCTATTAGCCCCATATTTTGTTGAGCGAATATTTGGTCCTCCGGTAGTCTTGAAAGGCTGTCACTAAAAGCTATACCGCTTCCTGGAGCAGAGTATCTCGTATAGCCTAATTGCCGGGCATAGAAGTCTCTGGCCCTTTCCTGGTAACCGCATCCGATCTTAATTTCATTCTTAAAACAGTTGCCCGACCCGAATGAATAGGAAACATCGCAACGGAAGCTGTATATGCTTTCATTGTTTTTTGAAAAGAACATGCCGCCTCCATAATCCGGACCGACATTTGCTACCGCTACGTTTGCATGATACATTGTATCGTATGGATATGGGTCGCTGGCATCATTGAATGTTTTAAACCGCGTATAAATGTTCCTTCTCAGATCTGGGATCTCACGCTGAATATTACTGTATGAACCTATCCAACTTACTTTTATATTTCTAGCGCCAACCAGGTGTTCACCGGCCAGTTGAGTTGTATAAATTTTATTACTCGTAAACCATTGAACGGTAGATCTCACTAAGGTTGGATTTATATCGAGGGGAGTAGGAGTACCTTCCCTTCGAATGACTTTATCATCGCTATTTATACTATATAGATTTTTAAATGACAGACTATTGTTGTTGTCGATCTTTACCGAGAAATTGGCTAAAATACCTGCTAATGTTTGTGTTGAGTATGTTTTATCCCGGTAATCGGTTTCCAGCTGCGAAGGAACGGAAAGGTCTGTGCTGCTTGTATAGGTACGCCTGATGCTTGGAGTGAAGCTGTAATTGCGGTTGTAAGTTGCTCCTATAGTCATCCCCAGGAATTCCTTTTCTTTAATATTAAATGTGCGGCCAATCACGTACTGAAAATTCAGGTTAGGATCATACTTTTTCGAATGGACTCCCCAATTATTTTTAAAGGATTGGGCAAGGCTTGCCTGTTCCTTGAATGTGACAGGGAATTTGTCTCTGTCAGGGATTTGTGATGGCAAAGCTCTTGCCCCGTCGTCAATTCCTAACCAGTCGGTTTTACCGCCTTTATAATATAGCTGTTCATGGCCGGTTGTAATTGTATTATACCCTCCGCCAATGTTTATAGATTGAAAGTTTTTGTCAGGAACGCTCTTTGTATTTATCTGGATAATGCCGCCGGCGAACTCAGCGGGCATATCGGGGGTTGCAGTTTTGTTGATGATCAGATTGTCTAATAAGTTGGCAGGAAAGATATCGAACGAAAATGCTTTTCTGTCGCTTTCAGAACTCGGTAGCGGCGCTCCGTTTAAATAGGCGGCGTTGTAGCGATCATTCAGTCCACGTATAATTGCAAATTTATTTTCCTGGATGCTCGCGCCACTCACTCTTTTCAAAACATCGCTGGTGTTTTTGTCAGGAGTTCTTTTAATAGATTCAGACGAAATGCCATCGCTTACACTTGCATTGTTTTTTTGCATTACAAGCAGCGTATTGGTGTTCTCCCTGTTTAATGAAGCGGTAATGATAACTTCACTTAGGTTTTCACTTGCAGGGTCAAGGGACGCATTTATTGTAGTAACCTTTCCGGGATTAATACTAACTCCCGTCAGGCATTTTTTTGTATAAGATACAAAACTCAGGTTGAGTTTATAAATACCCGGTTTGATATTCAGGAGCGTGAATCTGCCCTCCATATCTGTTATAGTGGCAATACCTGTACCTTCAATAGCTACAATTGCCCCGGGCAGCGTTTCTGCCGTTTTCGAATCAATAAGCTGGCCTTTTATCGAACCTCTGTCTTCACTTTTTGTTTGAATATTTGCACTTTGGGATAACGTAAATTCTTTATCTGATTGGGCAAATGTTAACTTTGTCATCAGAATTATTAATACCGCAACGGTTGTAATATTCGTTCTCATGTTTGTAATTTGTTATTGTGCAAAATAAGACCTTCAATGTAAATGAAACTTTACATGAGCATTAAAACAACGTTAAACAAAAGTTGTTTGGTGCTGATACTATAATGTTATCATAACGTTTAGTTAACATGGCCGGCTGATGTGAAATGTAGCTTTACTCTGTATAAAATTTGAAAGAAGAAGACATGAATAACAGTACATACAAAATACTTTTAGTGGATGATGAGCCGGATATATTGGAATTTCTCAGTTATAATATTAAACGTGAAGGATACTTGGTATTTACCGCGAATAATGGAAAGGAAGCCATCGCTATTGCCAAAAAGGAAAAGCCTCATCTTATTATCCTGGATGTAATGATGCCTGACATGGACGGAATTGAGACGTGCCGGGAGATTCGGGCTATTGACGGGTTGAAAAATGTGATTGTCGCTTTTTTGACCGCGCGAAATGAAGATTATTCTCAGATTGCAGGTTTTGAAGTGGGAGCCGATGACTACATTAATAAGCCGATTAAACCAAGGGTTTTGTTAAGCCGGATTGCGGCTTTATTGAGGAGGTATTCGGCAAGTAGTGAGGATACAACGGATAAAATGGATGTTGGAGGATTAAAGATTGACAGAGAGCGATACGTCGTTGTTAAAGATCATGTTGAAATAAATCTCCCAAAGAAAGAATTTGAATTGTTAGCCTTGTTGGCGTCTAAGCCCGGAAAGGTTTTTACCCGTGATGTTATACTGGATACTGTATGGGGGGATGATGTGGTTGTAGGAGACAGAACCATTGATGTTCATATCCGTAAACTTCGGGAGAAGCTGGGTGAGCACTACATTAAAACCGTAAAAGGTATAGGATATAAATTTGAATTTTAGGCCATTAATGAATATTAAGAGGGCAGCTTGGGGTTAACAAATGTAAACATTGGTTTGTGTGAAAAACCCGTCGGTATTCCGTTGTGCTGCATTCGATTTTTTATATATTAGAAGTGACGCATTTATGTGAGCATCTGTTATGAGTAAAATTTCTCACCTGTTATTTTCAATTCTTACTGCATTATTCACCTCTGTTGTTTTTTATTTTATTATTCTTGAGCTATCGTCATTCTCCCGATCATCAGACTTGTTGTTTGCGGGTGTATTGATTTTTGTCTTGGTATTTGTTGTAGTTTATATTATGTCTAAAATTTTTATCTACAGCAGACTTAAACAATTGTATGTTACAATACATAACTATAGAAAAACGGATGTTGAAGAGCAGGAAGTTGAAAAAATCGAATTCAGTAATGATGTGATCGGAGATATTGATAGGGAGGTGAGTGTTTGGGCAGAAGAACGAAAAACAGAGATTGATCGTTTGAAAAAGCTCGAAACCTATCGTAAGGAATACCTTGGTAATGTATCACACGAACTTAAAACTCCCATATTTAACATACAGGGTTATATTACGACATTATTGGATGGAGGTCTGGAGGATAAATCAATTAACCGCGATTATTTACAAAGGGCGGAAAACGGAGTGGATCGCATGATTGGTATTGTTGAAGATCTCGAAGCTATATCGCAACTGGAGGCGGGACAATTAGAACTTGAATTTGAAAAATTTGATATTGTTTCACTGGTTAAGGAAGTTTTTAAAGCCCAGGAGATGAAGGCAACTGATAAAGGGATCATGTTGAATTTTAAGGATGTTGATGAAAAGCCCGTATTTGTTTTGGCCGATAAATTCAGGATAAGACAGGTACTGACTAATCTTGTTGTCAATTCAATAAAATATGGTAAAGAGTATGGTGAAACCACGTTGAAGTTTTCCGATGTGGGTGAAAATATTCGTATTGAAATTTCAGATAATGGGATCGGTATAAGCGAAAAACATTTGCCGCGTTTATTTGAGCGCTTTTATCGCGTTGATAAGCATCGTTCAAGAGAGCAGGGGGGGACTGGTTTGGGTTTGGCTATTGTAAAGCATATTCTTGAAGCTCATAATCAGGCAATAAGTGTAATGAGCACGGAAGGCGTGGGTTCGGTATTTTCATTCACCCTCAAAAAGGCCTAATTTGCTCCATTCAATAAGTTCCGGATTCTTTCTTCCAGTATTTTTTGAGGAGGATATATCATATGAAATCCATTGTAATGTACGGTTTCTGAAATTGCTTCAATCAAATTGAATTTATTTTGTTCTATTGAGAAAGCGACCTTTTCACTTTTTAATTTCTTCGCTAAATATTCCTGTTCGGTTTGTCCCGGAGTGGGGATGAAAATTGCTTTTTTGTCCAGTATAGCCAGGTCCATAATTGTTGAGTACCCCGGTCGGCTTAATATAAGCTCAGAGGTGCAGATAGTTCTGTTTAGTTCCTTCGAATTCAGGTGAGATACCATTTCGATATTTTCGCTTATTTTTTTTGTTTCTTTTTCTTGAGGTATACCCTGAACAATCAGGCATTTATGGTTAGTGCTTCGCAATTCATTTAGAATAATATTTTCAAAAACACTTCTTTGTGGTTCTGGTCCTGAAAGAACTGCAAGAATATCATATCCTTTTTCCTCGGGGAAAATTGATTTTGTGAACCTGCTGAGCGGCCCGATGAAATAAGTCTCCCGGGGAATATGTTGTTTGTGTGAAAGTTCTCCCGATAAATTATTCGAACCTTCAAAATCCGGAACCCAGCATTCGTTGTACTTGCTGATAAATTGCGAATTTATTTTCTGTAAAATATTTTTACCCCATGGTGATTTTATATGCAATTGATGTGTAATAAAAACACAGGGGATCGTTTTGCTCCATAATCCATAACGGTTGTCTGAGATAACAGCATCTATATTTTTTTCTTTAATGATCGTCTTCAATTGTTTGTGTTCGCGATAAATTGCCAGAAATACTTTGGGTACTTGCCATAGCATACTGATGCCCAGGCTTACTTTTCGGGGATAGGAGATGTTGTAACCCGGTAATACAATGAATTCAAGTTGCGGAAACTCATCTTTTAAAAGAGCCAGAGGACCTTTATCAGCGGCAAGTATAACTTCAGCATTAATGAGAACCAGTTGTCTGATAATGGGTATACAGCGTGTGGCATGGCCTAAGCCCCAGTCCAATGGGGCAACAAGTATTCTTTTTCGGGAAATCAACGAATAACGAATTTTTTACGAATGTACGAATATACGATTGGTTACACATTCGTATATTCGTATTGATTCCTGCCTGCCGGACAGGCAGGCGTTATTCGCTGATGTTACATGGGTAAGAAAAAATTGGAACGTTTTGCAGAAGTTGCGGGTTTTCCGCATGTGTTTGAATTTGGATTTCAACAGATTAAGGATGGGCTTAAGCTTAAGGGTAAGTGGGGATCAGATTTCTTTAAAAATGATAACCCTATTGTGGTTGAATTGGGTTGTGGTAAAGGTGAATATACGGTTGGTTTGGCGCAAAAATATTCCGGGCTTAATTTTATAGGAGTTGATATTAAGGGTAATCGGATATGGAGAGGTGCAAAAACGGCACTGGAAAATAAAATGAATAATGTCGCCTTCCTGCGTACCCGCATTGATTTTATTGAATCTTGTTTTACGATGAATGAAGTAAGTGAGATATGGATCACATTTCCTGATCCGCAACCGCAGCTCTCACGTGAACGGAAACGATTAACCTCGCCCAAATTTTTAGACCGCTACAAAAACATTTTAAAGCCGGGAGGCGTTATTCATTTAAAAACAGATAACCAACCATTGTGGGAATATACACTAGATGTAATCAAAGAAAATAAATATCAATTATTGGTTTCTACGAATGACCTGTACTCTACAGTCTCAGCTGAGTTTACAGAAGCAGCATCTATTCAAACTTTTTATGAAAACTTGTTTAGTAAACAGGGGTTTAAAATCTGTTACTTAAGTTTTAAGTTTTTAACGAATACTTAGTCAGATATGTGTCATTCCGAGGAACGAGGAATCTGGCATTTGAGGGAAGCTAGCCAACGCACAACCGGATTCCTCGTTCCTCGGAATGACAAGGTTCACCTATCGATTCGTGAATTCTTATACATTCGTTATTCGTTGATGGTGCTTTATTTCTTCGGATAATCCACATTGTAATGTAACCCCCTGCTTTCTTTTCTTTCCTGTGCACCAATTATTATGAGGTACGCAACATTTATCAGGTTTCTTAATTCACAAAGTTTTGGTGAAATGGTTGTTTTATTATAGAGAGCCTCATTCTCTTTGTAAAGTATTTCAAGACGGTCAAAGGCCCTTTGTAAGCGCAGATTAGAACGGACTATTCCGACATAATAGGTCATAATAGCCTGCACTTCGCGTAAACTTTGCGTGATCAGGATCATTTCTTCCGGAGCTTCAGTTCCCTCGGCATTCCAATCGGGTATTCCGTTACAATATGATGTTGCTTTTGCCACTTCAATGGCATCTTTGCTTGCCAGGTTCGCATAAACTACTGCTTCAAGCAATGAATTGGATGCTAACCGGTTGGCGCCATGCAGTCCTGTTGAGGAGCACTCTCCAACCGCATACAGGTTTTTCAATGAAGCGCGTCCTCTTTTATCTACCTTAATACCTCCGCACATATAGTGTGCAGCGGGTGCTACGGGAATCATTTTTTTACCAGTATCAATCCCAAGCGTCTTACATTTATTGAAAATATTTGGAAAGTGTTCGGTGAATTTTTTTTGGTCGAGATGTGTGCAATCCAGGTATACAAAATCTTCACCTCTTAACTTCATTTCATTGTCAATTGCACGTGCCACAATATCGCGTGGCGCGAGTGATAGTCGGCTATCATATTTATGCATGAATTCGTTCCCGTCCTGTGTTCTTAAAATTCCACCGAAACCACGTACTGCTTCCGAGATCAGAAACGAAGGATTCTCTCCCGGGTTATAAAGTGCGGTTGGATGAAATTGGTAAAATTCCATGTTCTCAATTGTCCCCTTGGCGCGGTATACCATCGATATGCCATCGCCCGTAGCTATTCCGGGATTTGTAGTAACACTATATACATTTCCCGCACCGCCTGTTGCAACTAAAGTTGTTTTTGCAAGAATGGTTTCTATTTTTCCTGTCTTTTCATTCAATACGTAAGCTCCGTAACATGTAATATCATGTGTTCTACGGGTCACTTCAATTCCAAGATGATGTTGGGTAAGAATATCAATAGCGAAGTGATGAGGCAATATTTCTATATCCGGGTGTTTGTGCACTTGTTCGAGTAAAGCGCGTTCTATTTCGAATCCTGTATTGTCCTTATGATGCAATACACGGTGTTCTGAATGTCCGCCTTCTTTGGCGAGATCATATTCACCAGTAGACGTTTTATCAAAGCGGGCCCCTAATGAAATTAACTCTTTTATACTCTCCGTTGATTCAGCAATGACCATTCTTACCACATCTTCATCACACAACCCATCGCCGCAAATAATAGTGTCTTTTATGTGTTTTTCATATGAGTCAGGTTTATGCATCACCGCTGCAATGCCGCCCTGGGCATATTTTGTATTGGACTCGTCTTCAGTAGCTTTTGTGACCATGCACACTTTGCCATGAGCAGCAACTTTGAGCGCATAGCTTAAACCGGCAATGCCGGAGCCCAATATCAAAAAATCAACCTGTCGTTTCAAATTTCGTACCTTTATACCAAATCAATTTGAGATTTCGTTTTTTTCCATTCGAAAAACGAAAATCAGATTTGGCTATACCGCCACTCAAATTTTGTAAAGTTATACCGGCGGTATGATATAAGATCGTAAAGTTAACAGTTCCTAATAATTATCAATATGGATTCTTTAGTAAAAAAACCTGTTGTGATATATGCTGAAAGTACTCCTAATCCTTCGGCAATGAAATTTGTTGCCAACAGGCTCTTGGTGCCTGAAGGGGCGACAGTAGAATACAAAAATTCCGCAGAAGCAAAACCATCTCCATTGGCATTGCAGCTTTTCATGTTTTCATTTGTAAAACAGGTATTCATTGCAGGTAATTACATTACTATTACTAAAAATGATACTGTTGTTTGGGAGGATGTTATCCAACATGCCAGAGATTTTATCAAGCTGTTTTTAGAAGAAGGAAATGCAGTGGTAAATGAACTGCCTAAGAAGGAAGTTGCAACCGACAATACTTTTGCTGAAACAAAAAGTGTTTATACGGAGCATAGTGCACCCATTACTGAAACAGAAACAAAAATTGTTGAGATACTTGAGGAATATATCCGTCCGGCAGTAGAGCAGGATGGTGGTCTGATCACTTTTAAATCGTTTACTGATGGTGTAGTAACTGTTCAGATGAAAGGCTCTTGTAGCGGCTGTCCCTCATCCACGCTCACTTTAAAAGCCGGTATCGAAGGGTTGTTGAAACGCATGATTCCGGAGGTGAAGGAAGTGGTGGCTGAAGCGGTTTAAAAAAAGTTCAAAGTTCCGTGTTCAAGGTTCAAAGTTAAATTTTATTATAGTTTTCGAGAAATGAATAACCTTTAAACTTCGAACCTTGAACCCTGAACCCGGAACAACTTTATTGTTCCACCCAATCTCCATGTTTTTTTATAAGATCAATTAGAGCATCAACTGCTTTTTCGGATTCTATATTACGCGACACCACTTCTTTGCCTTTATATAGCGTAATCTTTCCTATTCCGGTTCCCACATAACCATAATCAGCA
>JAEUTS010000117.1 GCA_016787005.1 Bacteroidia bacterium | reverse complement strand
TACGCATGCTCAATGAACTCTGAGTCGTTATTCATAAGGTCAGAATGAGGTATCTGTCACTACATGGCAAATGTAATAGTTTTTTTTCAAAAAACACATTCCCGGAATATCTAACTAATTCTCCCATAGTGAGTTGTTTTCGGCAATTTACCTGTTACAAATCGAATAAATACTAAAACAACCTTATTTTAAGAGGTCGGGTCTTCGTTTTCGTGTGCGTTCAAGGGCTTTTTCGGCCCGCCAGTGTTCTATCTTCTCAAAATTTCCCGAAAGCAATATGTCAGGGACTTTCTGACCGTTAAAATCCGCTGGTCGGGTATAAACAGGCGGCGCAAGCAGGCCATCCTGGAAGGAATCGGAAAGGGCAGAGGTTTCGTCCGAAATAACCCCCGGAATTAAGCGTATAATTGCATCAGAAATGATTGCAGCCGCAAGTTCTCCTCCGGATAATACGTAATCTCCTATTGAAATTTCCCGTGTTATGTACTTTTCCCGCACCCGTTCGTCAATACCCTTGTAATGGCCGCATAAAATGATGATGTTTTTGAGCGTCGAAAGATTATTGGCAATCTTTTGGTTGAATAATTCTCCATCGGGTGATGTATAGATTATCTCATCATATTTTCTTTGTGATTTCAGATGTTCAATACACGCGGCAATAGGCTCAATCATCATTACCATACCCGCACCGCCGCCAAACTGGTAATCATCAACTGATTTGTGTTTGTTTGTAGAATAATCACGCAAATTTATAAAATTGACCTCCGCCAGCCCCTTCGAAATTCCACGTTTTAAAATAGAATGTTCGAATGGACTGGCTATTAATTCGGGGTGAATGGTAATAATGTCGATGCGCATTGCACAAACCTACATTTTTCAGCTAATTTATACAATGAAATTTGAGGTATTTCTGTTATCGGCTGTTAAGTTGTGAGTTCATTAAAACATGCAGCAAACAACTGAGAACCCGCAACCATAATTATTTTGATATTAAACGGAAAAGATTAAATTTGTAATAGAAGCAATAAAGCTAAATTTCATGTCGGATAATACCTCTGCGTTGACCGTTGATGAAGTGTCGAAGGTCTACAACACCCCTTTACTTGAATTGATCTATAAAGCGGCCACTGTGCATCGCATGCACAATGATCCCGCGGAAGTGCAGATAAGCTCGCTCATCTCCATAAAAACAGGCGGTTGTTCTGAAGACTGTTCTTATTGTCCACAGGCAGCCCGCTACAATACAGATATTGATGTTCATAAACTAATGACGGTTGACCAGGTAACCGAAGCCGCGCAGAAAGCAAAAATGGGAGGAGCATCCCGTTTATGTATGGGAGCCGCCTGGCGCGAAGTACGTGACAACAGAGATTTTGACCGTGTACTGGAAATGGTAAAAGCGGTGAACAGCATGGATATGGAAGTTTGTTGCACCCTCGGTATGCTTACGGAGTCGCAAGCCCAAAAGCTTTCTGATGCCGGTTTGTATGCTTATAACCACAACCTTGATACATCAGCAGAAAATTACAAGAGTATAATCACAACACGAACATACGACGACAGGTTAAATACAATAAAAAATGTACGAAAGGCAAAGATTACGGTTTGTTCCGGCGGCATTATTGGAATGGGTGAATCGGTTGAAGACAGGGTGAAAATGCTTGTAACGTTGGCCAATATGAAACCCCGGCCTGAATCAGTTCCGATCAATGCTCTTGTTCCGGTTGAAGGAACTCCTCTCGAAGATCAGCCCCTTGTGCCTATATGGGATATGGTACGGATGATAGCAACAACGCGTATTGTAATGCCAAAAACAGTAGTTCGGTTGTCCGCAGGACGTACTCAGATGTCTGCCGAAGGACAGGCATTATGTTTTATGGCAGGCGCAAACTCAATTTTTGCAGGTGATAAGCTACTTACAACTCCAAACCCTGATTTTAACGCTGATAAAGAGTTGTTTAACACATTAGGTTTAACTGCGCGCGAACCTTTTAAGAACAGTGAACGTATAAAAGCGAAATCGACTGAAATATTACAGAATTGAAATTTACCCGTAATACCATATTGACCGTTTTGATCGCGGCGAGTGCTCTCGGAGCATTTGCTCAGACAACCGGTTATTACCAGACACTTGATCGCAAGTTCAAGAAATATTTTGTGGGCATTTCCTATGGTGCCGGCACTGCAAGCTGGTTTTCGAACCTTGGTAGTTCAGAGTTGTATGATAATAATGGTGTTGTGATCCGTTCGGGCGACATGCGTTTCAGGGCCAAAAATCCTACAAGAATGCTAAACCTCGAAGTTTCGGCTCCTGTTATGGCTGTTCGTTTGGGCTTGGGAGTGAGTTTCGAGAATTTTTATTTGGATAAACTTACCTTGCGCAGCAACACCCCGGGTGCTGATGGTGCAATTGTTGTATATGATGAGAGTTTTCGTTTCGAAAAATTTTATGGACAAGTAGAAGTGCCGTTTAATTTTGAAACAAATAAATCATATTCATTCGGCTTTAAAGGTCACATAGGGTATTTCGGATTTTCGGGAGTTAAACATTTTAATTTTTTTGGTGATGAACATCTGGCGCGAACCTTTTTTACCAATTTAGGATTGGTGGGTGATTATAAAATATTGTCACACACTTATTTTTATCTTAACCCGGCATTCGAGTATAAGTATTTCAAAAATTCTCCCGAAGAGGCCCCTAGTGAGATCAAGCATAATATTTTTTCCTTCAGTATTTCCGGTGGTCTTCGTTTTGACGTATCAAGGGAATAAGCCTACCTTCGTTTTATGCAAAGTCAGCACTCAGCGGCCGCTGCTAACTCAGCTTTAAGAAAACAATTGGATAAAAGGTTGTCGGACAACAGCCTGAGATCGTTACGTATATCCTCCTCAGATGGTATTGATCTTTGTTCGAATGATTATCTTGGTTTTGCGCGATCCGGGGAACTTGCAGCGTTAATTGAATCTCAATCTGTTTCTGATGAACATCGTCTGAACGGTTCAACCGGTTCACGATTACTTACCGGAAATTCAGTTTTGGCAGAAGATCTCGAAAAATTTATTTCCAATTATCATAAAGCTGAAAGTGGTTTGATCTTTAATTCAGGTTATGATGCCAATGTCGGATTGTTTTCCTGTATCGCCCGGCGCAACGATACAATTTTGTACGATGAACTGAGCCATGCCTCTATAATTGATGGTATTCGACTCAGTTATTCCAATTCATTTAAATTCCGGCATAACGATACGGAACACCTGGAAGAGCTTCTTAGAAAAGCTGTCGGAACTGTTTATGTGGCTGTGGAATCTGTTTATTCCATGGATGGTGATCTGGCACCGCTTAAAGAAATAGTTGAGTTATGTAAAAAATACAATGCCGCATTAATTGTTGATGAAGCTCACGCTACAGGTGTTTTTGGAAAAGAGGGAGAGGGTAGGGTGGTGGAGCTTGGAATTGAAAAGGATGTGTTTGCTCGCATGTATACATTTGGAAAAGCGATCGGCTGTCACGGCGCAATTGTATTGGGCAGTGATGTGCTGAAACAATACCTCGTTAATTTTTCAAGACCATTTATTTATTCTACCGCATTACCGCCGCAGAGTTTACTTGCTGTTAAATGCGCGTATGAGTTTTTGAAAAAAAACAGTTGCCGGATTGATGAATTAAAAAATAATATTCATTTTTTCAATGAGCAGGTAAAAAAAATAAAGAAGGTAAAGCTTATCGACAGCAGTAGCGCGATCCAATGTGTTGTTATAAATGGGAACGAACAGGTAAAGCGTGCCGCGGAAACTATACAGGCTTCAGGATATAATGTAAAAGCTATTTTAAGTCCAACTGTTGCCGGGGGAAGTGAACGTTTAAGGATATGCCTGCACAGTTTTAATTCGAAGGAAGAAATAACAGGATTATTGCGTATAATTGAATCATTGATCCCATCACCAGCGAAGATTAACAGATGAGGAAAATTTTTGTAACAGGTATTGGTACGGATGTTGGGAAAACGATTGTGTGCGCGGTTATGACTGAAGCACTTAAAGCGGACTATTGGAAACCCGTACAATGCGGCACAGAACCGGTAACCGACTCACAATTAGTTAAACGTTTACTAACAAATACTATCTCTAAAGTTTACCCCGAAGCGTATTGTTTTAAACAACCTGTGTCGCCTCATACTGCGGGAGAATCTGAGGGAATTAGAAATGATTTAAAAAAAATCGTACTGCCCGAAACCAATAATCCTGTATTGATAATCGAAGGAGCGGGAGGTTTGATGGTGCCGCTCAATGATACTGATATTATTGCAGATATGATAAGTCATCTGGATGCTGAAGTCATTGTTGTTAGTAGATTTTACCTGGGCAGCATCAATCATACTTTGCTAACCTGTAGCGAATTAAAAAGAAGAAACATTCCGGTTGCCGGTATTGTTTTTAATGGTGAGTTTAATAAAGCCTCCGCTGATATTATTTTAAAACAAACCGGCTTAAAGCAATGGGGAACTATTGCTCACGAAACGAACCTGGATAAAAATACAATCAGACGTTACGCATCTCAATTTGAAAAGGTAATATGAGTCTTGTTGAAAGGGATAAAGCGATCATCTGGCATCCTTATACGGATGAGAAATTGTATGGAACGCCGATACCCATCATTTCAGCGAAAGGCTCTTACCTGTTTGATGAGAATGGAATGAAATATATTGACGCTATTTCTTCCTGGTGGACAAACATTCACGGGCACTCACATCCGGATATTGTTCAAAAAGTAGCTGATCAGATAAAAAAGCTCGATCACGTGATTTTTTCAGGCTTTACACATGAACCGGCGGTTTTGCTGGCAGAAAAATTATTGGCCCGGCTTCCATTCAACCAAAAAAAAATATTTTATTCCGACAATGGCTCAACCGCTGTTGAGGTGGCGCTTAAAATGGCTTTTCAATACTGGCACAACAAGGGTGAAAAGCGAACGAAAGTGCTTGCCTTTAAAAACGGGTATCACGGGGATACATTCGGGGCAATGGCCGTGAGCGGGCGGAGTGCCTTTACCAAACCTTTTGAAGATATGTTGTTTGAGGTTATTTATATAGATGTACCAACTCCGGGTAATGAACTTAAGGCAATCTCAAATCTCAAATCTCAAATCTCAAGTCTCAAGTCTCAAGTCTCCACCTTCATTTTTGAGCCACTCGTGCAGGGCACAGCCGGTATGGTCATGTTTGAGCCTGAAGTTTTAAATGAAATGTTAGCTGTTTGCCAACAGAATAATATTATAACTATTGCCGATGAAGTGATGACAGGCTTTGGACGGACTGGAAAGTTTTTCGCGACAGATCATTTGTCAAATAAACCTGATATTTT
>JAEUTS010000110.1 GCA_016787005.1 Bacteroidia bacterium | reverse complement strand
ATTATTGGTGCCGGCCCCGCCGGTTTAACTGCCGCGTATGAGTTATTGCAGCGCACGGACATAAGACCTGTTATCATTGAGTTGACAGATGGAGTGGGAGGTATATGCAAAACAGTAAATTACAAAGGAAACCGTATAGATATAGGCGGTCACCGTTTTTTTTCCAAGGCGGACAGGGTAATGAATTGGTGGTTGAATATTTTACCGCTTGAAAAACTCAATGACGCACGCACAACAATAGCCTATCATAATAAAACCCGGGAAATTTCAGGTGATGTTTTTGCACCCGATCCTGAAAAGGAAGATAAAGTGATGCTGTTGCGTAAACGCAGATCCCGTATTTATTTTCTGCGAAAGTTTTTTGATTACCCTGTTACATTATCTCCAAAAACCCTGGCGCAGCTTGGCCCCTTAAGAGTATTTAAGATCGGTACCGGTTATATAAAAAGTATTTTGTTTCCGATAAAGCCCGAAAAGAACCTCGAAGATTTTTTTATCAATCGTTTCGGAAAAGAGTTATACCTTACTTTTTTCAGATCATATACTGAAAAGGTTTGGGGTCGTTCCTGCAAGGATATCAGCGCCGAATGGGGACATCAGCGCATAAAGGGATTGTCAGTATCAAAATCAATCGGTCACTTTTTGAAAAGCCTCTTTTCGTCTGAAAGTGATATTCATCAAAAAGAAACAGAAACTTCTCTCATTCAGCAATTTTTGTATCCTAAATATGGTCCGGGACAATTGTGGGATGAAACAGCAGCACAAGTAAAGAGTGGGGGAGGAGAGATATTGCTGAAACATACGGTTACAACTATTTCCACTGCGGGTAATCGGATATTGGCGGTAACCATAAAAGACATGGTAAGCAATCAATCAACTGAGCTTAAGATCGATTATTTGTTTTCGACTATGCCGGTGAAGGAGTTGGTTAAAATGATGAATACCGCTGCTTCCCCTGAGATTAGTAGAGCAGCAGAAGGGTTGCATTACCGCGACTTTATTACTGTTGGCTTGCTTGTAACAAAGTTAAATACGGAGAACCCTTCACTAAAAGATAAATTGGCCGATAACTGGATCTACATACAGGAGCCCGATGTGAAGTTGGGCCGGTTGCAGGTGTTCAATAACTGGAGTCCTTATATGGTTGCGGATAATAACAACTATTGGCTGGGTCTCGAATATTTTTGTAATGAAGGCGATCCGCTCTGGCAATTGGACGATAAAAGCATGTATGCGTTCGCCATAGATGAGTTATGTAAAATCGGGATTATAAAATGGGAAGATGTGCAGGATGGGACTGTGATACGCATGCCAAAAGCATATCCTGCTTATTTCGGGAGCTATCCTGATTTTGATGTGATCCGTAAATTTACGGATGGGTTTGAAAACCTTTTTCTTATTGGTCGCAACGGCATGCACAAATACAATAACCAGGATCACTCCATGCTTACCGCTATGGTGGCCGTTGATAATATAGCAGGTGGAATCACATCAAAAGAAAATATCTGGGCCGTGAATACGGAAGAAGATTATCATGAAGAGAAATAGCACCCAGCCACCGGCACAGATGCCAAACCCGCAGGGTATAACACCAACTAAGTCATCAAGTTGGCGCACGATGCAGCCGGGTTTGCTGACAAGTTGGTGTAAGTTC
>JAEUTS010000087.1 GCA_016787005.1 Bacteroidia bacterium | reverse complement strand
TATGGATTGGGGCCGAAAGCGGTTCACAAAAAGTGATCGACAACATGGATAGAAGAGTTGATGTAGAACAGGTGCGAAATATGATACAACTATCGCGTAAGCAAGGTATAGAAGCCGGGACATTTATCATGTTAGGATACCCTGGCGAAACACAACAGGATATTAAAGAAACGATACGACACCTTATTCTCTCCGACCCCGATCATTATACCATCACGGTTGCTTATCCGATTAAAGGAACGCCACTTTATACTGAAGTTGAAGACCATTTTATCAGCAAATCATTATGGGAAACTTCAACAGATAGGGATATTGATTTTAAACGAACCTATAACCGTAATTTTTACAATTATGCGGTGCGATGGGTTTACAATGAGGTCCATTATCATAAGCAAAAGCACAAGTCCGCTTTCAGTTTGCGGTCAATGACATTAAAATTTAAGTCAATAGCCGCTCAGGGCGGAATGATGCTTGAAAAATTGAGGGGTTGAAATATCAGCGTGAAGTAGCTTTTATCATCCCGAATTCGTAATTTTATTAGCTTTTTCAATTAAAAACAAAAAACTATGAGTACAACAGCTGCAAAACAAGCCCTAAAAGGCGGAGAATTCCTGATAAAAGAAACACAGGCCGGTGATGTTTTTATTCCCGAACAGTTTAATGAAGAGCAATTAATGATCGCTCAAACCTGCAAAGATTTTTTGGCACAGGAAATATGGCCTAACCTCGACAAGATAGACAAACAAGAAGAAGGCCTTACTGTAAAACTTCTAGATAAAGCCGCTGAACTTGGTTTGCTTGGTTTAAGTGTACCTGAAAACCTGGGCGGTTTTGAAAAAGATTTTGTTACAGGTATGTTGGCCACAGAAGTGCTGGGGGCCGGTTATTCTTTTGCAGTATCTATTTCAGCCCATACAGGTATCGGAACACTTCCTATTTTATATTATGGAAATGAAAAACAAAAAGCAAAATACATCCCTAAACTTGTGTCGGGTGAATGGAAAGCCTGTTATTGCTTAACTGAACCGGGCTCTGGTTCTGATGCTAATTCAGGAAAAACAAAAGCGGTGCTTTCTCCGGATGGAAAACATTATATATTGAACGGACAAAAAATGTGGATTACCAATGGCGGATTTGCCGAGGTGTTCACCGTTTTTGCAAAGATTGATAATGATGAGAACCTGAGTGCTTTTATCGTCGAAAAATCCTTCGGCGGCATTACATTGAACCCGGAAGAACATAAAATGGGTATCAAGGGAAGCTCTACGCGCCAGGTGTTCTTTAACGATTGTAAAGTTCCGGTTGAAAATCTTTTATCGGAAAGACAAAATGGTTTCAAAATTGCTGTAAATATTCTCAATATAGGCCGTGTTAAATTAGCTGCAGCTGCTCTTGGTGCCTCTAAAAATACCGCAAGTAAAGCTGTGCAATATGCGAATGAGCGTAACCAGTTCGGTCGTCCTTTGGCAAAGTATGGAGCTATACGTTATAAATTAGCAGAGCAGGCTATCCGCATTTATGCTTCTGAATCGGCACTTTACCGTGCCACACAAAACATTGAAGATGCCATTAACGCGCTTGCAGCAGGAGGAATGGACCATTCAAAATCTCTTTTAAAAGGTGTTGAACAATTCGCCCCTGAAGCAGCTATCATGAAGGTGCATGGTTCTGAAACTTTGGATTATGTAGTGGATGAAGGTGTTCAAATTTATGGCGGAATGGGGTACTCAGCCGATGCACCAATGGAACGTGCTTACCGCGACTCCCGCATTAACCGCATATTTGAAGGCACCAATGAAATTAACCGTATGTTAATTGTAGATATGCTGTTACGAAGAGCCATGAAAGGCGAAATCGACCTGATGGGCCCGGCACAAAAAATAGGTGCGGAATTAATGTCTGTTCCTGACTTTGCGGCGGAAGACACAACACTTTTCGCAGCTGAAAAGAAATACATTAAGAATTTCAAAAAAGCTATCCTGATGGTTGCCGGTTCAGCAGCTCAAAAGCTGATGATGGAATTGGCAAAAGAACAGGAAATATTAATGAACATCGCGGACATGCTTATAGATCTTTACGTAGCTGAATCGCTGCAATTACGTGTTGAAAAACTAGTAAGCATAAAAGGTGAAGCTGCTGCAAAAGAACAACTGGATATTATGCGTGTGTTCATTAACGATGCCGCTGATCGTATCTTCAAAAATGGCAAAGATGCCATTACTTCTTATGCTGAAGGCGATGAAATGCGCATGATGTTGATGGGACTGAAACGTTTTACAAAAACGGAAGTGTTCAATGTGAAAGAAGCGCGCAGGCGTGTTGCTGCGAAGCTTATTGCTGAAAATAAATATTGTTTCTGATAGATTAAAAGAGTTTCTGCCACAAAAGCACCAAAACACCAAAACCCACGAAAACCTTTGGTGAAACTTGGTGCTTTCGTGCTTTGGTGGCTAAAAGAATTCAACATGCAACACAAACAAATCTTCGCATTTTTATTTTTTAACTCCTTATTCTTAATTTCCTTCTCCCAGCTTCCCAACACCGACATCTGGCTGCTCGATATCAAAGATGATAAAGGAAAAATAACCTTCAGTAACCCCATAAACATTACCAACCGCGATGGCTACGACAATCAACCTGCATTTTCTCCTGATGGTAAGTATATTCTTTTTACATCTATCAGGGAAGGAGTTCAAGCTGATATTTACAAGTATGATATAGCGGGCAAACAAACCTCGCAATTCACCAAAACCGAAGAAAGCGAGTACTCACCTACTTTTATGCCCGATGGAAAATTTATTTCAACGGTACGCGTTGAAAAAGATTCGGCCCAGCGACTATGGAAATTCCCTGTTAATAGCGGAGAGCCCACCCTTGTTACGGCAAATGTTAAAAATGTTGGCTATCACTGCTGGATAAACAAAGACAGTGTTGCGTTGTTCATTTTACCGGAACCGTTCACCTTGCAGATCGCCAATATCACTACCGAAAAAACAACAATCATTGATGATAGCATTGGTCGCTGCACACAAAAAACACAGAAACACAATGCAATAACATATACTACAAAAGACACTTCCAAACAGGCATTTATACATCTATACAAACTCGATAAAAGACCAAGCAAAACGATCTTTGATCTCGCAATGAAAAAATTCAAAGCATATAAAACCGCTGAAGATTACGTTTGGTATAGTAACAATACTCTTATTATGGGCAGTGGCTCCGAACTGGCTAAAGCCTGTGTTGATTGCTATGATCCCAATTGGAAAATAATACAGGACCTGAAAGTATTTGGCATTGATAAAATAGGACGGATCGCCATTAGTGCTGACAGAAAGAAAATAGCATTAGTTACAACTAATTAAAAAGCAGCGCCCGCAGAAGGCAGTAGCAAAAAAAATAATTTGAAACTTGAGACCTTTTCAAACCTGAAACTAAAACATGTACGAACATCATAAAAAGCCTTTATTACCGGTAAAGCGATTTGTCGGCCGACTGCTCAATAACCTATTAATAGCTTTCATTTTAATAGCACTTGCATTGCTAATTGGCATACTGGGGTATCATTTTGTTTGTGGACTCGCCTGGATCGACTCATTGCTGAATGCTTCAATGATATTGGCCGGAATGGGACCAGTTGATATTATTCAGACTAATGCTGGTAAATTATTTGCATCTTTTTACGCCGTATTCAGCGGGGTGGCATTTCTTTCAATAATTGCCGTTATACTGGCACCTGTTGTACACCGTTTTTTGCATAAGTTTCATCTCAGGGATGGGGATGAAAATGACACTAAAAAATAAAAGTAGTGTTGAAATAAATAATATCCTTTATGAACGAACAAGTGGCATCTTTTTTGCCTAAATCCCTCAAAAAAGATTAAATAACTGATTTTAAAAAAAATGTAACCTTTATTCCCTGGCTAACGTTAAACACCCGTTATCATATTTTATGAGGCGCTATTTTTTATTCTTCCTTATTTCTTTCCAATCGTATTTCTGCTTCTCACTCGGAAATGGACGCGATACAGCACTACTTGTTGTATCTACATTCAACTTAAAAAACAACCTTGTTAAAAATATTCATGTAAACCTTTATATCGATGACAAACGTATCGACTCAACTATTGTTGATGGCAACCAGGCTTTTGGGTTTTACCTTAAACGTAATGTAATATATGCCATCGAGATCGAAAAGGAAGGTTTCATCAAAAAAACGGTAGGCGTTTCAACTAAATTACCGGATTATGCGATGGAAAAACCCTACTTCAAATTCTCATTTCAGGTTCCTTTGGACAAAATAGGTGAAGAAGAAAAAAAGATAAAGGGGATTTTTGATTTCCCTACTGCTGTTATTTATTACAATGATGCCACCGGTCAATTTGATTATGGCCTGGATGAAACAAGAGTGACTAAGAAAAAGAAAAAGAAAAAGAAAAAAAAGTAAAGGTTTCAAATTTCAAAGACACATTAAGTTCTTACCGAAACTTTGAAGAATATACAACAAAAACAACCTTGAACCTTGAACCTTGAACCTCGAACTTAAAACTAACCTGCAGCTTTCTCGATACTTTCCCAAAGCAACTTCGCTGTTTTATCCCAGGAAAACTGATGCCTTCTTATCTTTCCCTTCTCAATAAATGATTGCCGTAAAGGTTCATCCTTGGCAAGTAACAACATTGCCCCTTTTATCGATTCAACAGAGAATGGGTCGACCAGCAAAGCAGCATCACCGGCCACTTCTGGCATAGAGGTAATATTTGAAGTGATCACTGCCGTTTCACACCGGAAACCTTCAAGTATAGGAATTCCGAATCCCTCAAAATAGGTAACATATGTGAGGGCGAGCGAAGATGCGATCACCCGATTTAATTCTTCCGATGAAAGCCGCCCGGTAAAAACAACATCACTTTTGTGCCTCATCGCTTCGTAGGTATTTTCGATCTCATCGGTCCACCACATTTTTTTTCCTACAATAACCAACTTAACCTGGCTCGAATATGCCTTTTTAAATTCGTCGAAGGCTTGCAGCAGTCTGCCAATATTTTTTCGCGGATGCAACGCACCGACAAAAACAAAATAATCGGAACCATTGGCATACTTTTCCTTAACAGCCTGCCGCTCCAGTAGTCCAACGGGACCAAAATGTTCGTTAACGCCATCATAAACAACATCTATTTTTGATGGGTCGACTCTAAACTCCTTTACAATATCATTTTTTGAATATTGAGAAACTGTTGCCAGACGTGTTGCCTTATGAGCATATTTAGGAAAAAAATAATTGTAATATTTACGCTCAAGAAAGGGAAGATCTTCCGGATGGTGGCGGAAATTGATATCGTGTATTACAGCCAGCTGCTTTGTGTCAGTTTTTAAGGAAAGGTAGCCGTCAGTTGACAGAAAAAGGTCTGGTTTCATGTCTTTGAGCAAATGAGCTATTGAAAACTCAAACCATATATAATACAAAAAAGGATGGCGCGCCTGCGGGGATAAGATAATCGGGGTAACATTATCGGCAAGTATAAATTCCTCATCAAATTCACGATCGAATGCGAAAATGAAATGATGTTCAGGATGATCCCGTGTGATACGTTTAAGCGACTCGAACGTGAACCACCCTATCCCTTCAAGCCTGTTCCTGATCAACAACCTTGTATTTACAACTATTTCCAAAGCACATTTTTTATGATCGGCCGACAAGGTATAAAAAAATACTTATGCCGGGTATGCTAATTTTAAGTGGCGCTTCTTATTCAATATCAGACAATTATTGTAAATTTAGGCCGTTATTACCCAATTTTTGGATCTGACATCCCGGTATGCAAAAGAAGTTCATCACTAATCTTGCCATAGTCCTTTTTCTTAACCTGCTTATTAAGCCGATTTGGATATTCGGGATCGATCGTGTTGTACAAAACGTAATAGATCCGGCTTCCTATGGGGAATATTTTGTATTATTTAACTTTTCGTTCCTGCTTAATATCATCCTTGATTTCGGTATTACTAATTTCAACAATACAAACATTGCCCAGAATAATCACTTACTTACCAAACATTTTTCGAGCCTTGTTACATTAAAACTTGCCCTGGCTGTTGTTTATATCTTAGCTACGCTAATATGCGGCTTCTTGAATGGATACGATGCCCGATTGACAAAACTTTTATTGGTACTGGGCTTCAATCAATTCCTATTGACATTTACGCTTTATTTAAGATCAAATCTTGCAGGACTTCACCTGTTTAAAACAGATAGTGTAATTTCTGTTTTGGACAGGCTGCTTATGATCATTATTTGCGGAAGCCTACTTTGGGGAAGTGCTACTGATCGCAAAATGGATATTATGACTTTTGTTTATACACAAACAAGCGCTTACTTCCTCACTGCTCTTATTACATTCATTATTGTTCTCACTAAAACACATACCTTCAAACTTAAATGGAATTGGCCGTTTTCCATCATGATACTTAAAAAGAGTATCCCTTATGCCATCCTTGTTTTATTGATGACTTTTTTTAACCGGATTGATAGCGTTATGCTTTTCCGCATACTTCCTTCAACACCAGAGGCCAGCCAAAATGGGGTTTCGGGAGCAGTACAGGCAAGTATTTATGCTCAGTCATATCGCCTGCTTGATGCCGTAAATATGTTCGCGTTTCTTTTTTCAGGTCTCCTACTTCCGATATTTTCACGTATGCTTAAATTCAGGGATTCGGTTGAACCTTTGGTAAAGCTGGCATTTACATTATTAATTACACCTGCTGTTGTGCTTGGAGTAGGCTGTTGCTTTTATTCAAAAGAAGTGATTGAAATGCTTTACATCAAACATTTAGGACAATCAGCGATCGTATACAGCCAATTCCTGGATCAGTCAGCAGCCGTTTTCAGCCTGCTTATGTGGTGCTTCATGTGCCAGTCCATGTCATATATTTTCGGAACATTGCTGACTGCAAATCGTAATTTAAAGGATTTGAATATTCTTGCCGGCAGCTGTATGGTTATAAATATAACTCTTAACATTATTCTCATTCCGCATTTATTGGCATTTGGATCAGCCATAGCAGCCCTGGTTACTCAATTCACAATGGCTATAGCACAAATAATATTTGTTCAGCGCAAATTTAAATTCAGGGTTAATTACCGTTTACTTGTAACCCTTTTCGTATTTACGATCGGAGTCGTTGCGATCAATTATTTCAGCAAAAATTTCTACTTTGATAATAAGAAATGGTTCCTGAATTTCGGGATTATGGTGATAATTTCAATATTATGGGCCTTTTTTACCCGCCTCATCAGTATAAAATCCATGTTCAGAGTATTAAAATATGGATAAGCGCATTTACCTGTTTTTAGTAATATTTAGTTACTTTTGCGCCTGAATATTTATTAACCCTCATATTAAATGGAGAAGCTGCTGGCCGGAAAGGCTCTTTTTGACTCTACCAACATTGTTGCATTTATATTAAAATGGCGTAAACATGTAATTATTGTCGGCATTATTGCCGCAATTATTTCAGGGCTTGCTTCATACCTGATAGAGCCAAAGTTTCAATCAAAAGTTGTGCTCTTCCCTACTTCAGCTGTTTCAATTTCAAAATCTTTACTTAAAGAATGGGATGATGTTTTAAAATTTGGTGAGGAAAAGGACGCACAGCAAATGCTTCAGATCTTAACAAATTCAGATGATATTCGTCTTCGTATTACAGAGAAGTACAACCTTGAAAAACGTTACAAAGTTGAACCAAATGATCCTTACAGAAAACTCCATCTTAAGCAGGAGTTTCTTGACCGGGTCTGGTTCTATCAAAATCCGTTTTATTCGATTGAGATCAACGTACTTGACAGATCACCAGATACCGCCGCGTTTATAGCAAATGATATAGCTGCGTTAATTGATTCAACAAAAAACAAGTTGCAAAAAGAACGTGCCATGCAGGTACTTAAAATAGTTGAGGATGAATATTTAAAAAAGAAAGCTTTTGTTGAGAAACTACAGGATTCATTGCGATGGTATACTAACCAGGGAATTTTTGATTACGAAACCCAATCCGAGGTCTTTTACAAACAGTATGTAAAAGATATTTCCAAAAATAACACCAACGCGATCCAACAACTTGACAATAAATTAAAACTTATAGGAAATAAAGGATGGGAATACGTTGCTCTTCGTGATTTTGCATACCATGAAAGAAACCAGATGTTTTCTCTAATGGTGAAGTACGATCAGGCCAAGCTTGATGTTGACCGCACATTACCATCCAAGTATATTATTACCCCTGCAATACCGGCGGAAAAACGAATTTCGCCCAACCGTGTGTTAATTGTCATTATATCCACAATTTCGTCCATGTTCCTGGCCATAATCAGCATTTTAATTCTGGACAGGGTTAAGACATCATAAGCCGGAGTTATGGCTTTCGTATTATTTTGATCTCCAAAACCAACATACGGCTGTTCTATTTCATTAGCACATTGTTTATTATTCTCAATGTGATTCTAATGGCGAACAATATTTACTTTCTCAACACATTGCCTCTTGTTCTTATATTTCTGCTTGCGGGAATATTCTCAATGGACAAATTAATGCTCATGATTGTTTTCTGCACTCCCTTATCATTGACCCTTAGTGATTTATTCAACAGAAGATTGAGTCCCGATTTCAGTTTCCCCACTGAACCCCTACTTTTCGGAATGCTTTTATTGTTTGTTTTTAAAATGATTCAGGGATACAGGGTAGATAAAAAAGTAATGAAACATCCCATTACGATTGCAATAATAATTAATCTCGGATGGATCACCCTTACCACATTGACCAGTACAATGCCCGTTATTTCAATAAAATTTCTGTTGGCACGTTTATGGTTCATTATCCCATGCTATTTTATTGCAATAGAGCTGTTCAAAGACACTGAAAACATGAAACGATTTATGTGGCTTTATATAATACCATTGACATTTGTAATTTTCTATACAATTTACACTCATTCGCAGTACAATTTTGAGGAGAGACCGGCAAACTGGGCGGTAAAACCATTTTATAATGACCATACGGCCTATGGAGCTATGCTGGCTATGTTTATCCCTGTATTAATAGGATTCCTATATCTCAAAAAGGATTCGAAACGGGTAAAAACATTTACGTTTATATTGCTCCTTATCTTTCTGTTAGCTACAATATTGTCTTATACCCGAGCAGCCTGGGTTGGTTTAGCCGCAGCAATCGGAATGCTTATCCTGTTATTTTTTAAGGTCAAATTCAGGACTTTATTTATTTCATTGTTAACAGCAGGAGGTATATTTATTATTTTCCAGGAAAGTATTGTATCTGTGCTCGAGAAAAACAGACAAGACTCTTCAAACAACTTTACTGATCATATAAAATCGATATCCAATATATCAACAGATGCCTCTAATAAAGAGCGTATAAATCGCTGGAATTGTGCTTTCCGTATGTTCAGGGCCAAGCCGATCTTTGGCTTTGGTCCCGGGACTTATAGTTTTCAATACGCGCCGTTCCAGGTCACTGAAGAAAAAACAATTATAAGTACCGACCGAGGAGACGGAGGGAATGCTCACAGCGAGTATTTCGGTCCACTCGCCGAAACCGGATTTATGGGGACAGCTATATTTGTTGCCATTACACTTCTTGTAATTTCAACGGCTATGAGATTATTTTACACGATAGTTGATAGAGAACTTAAGTTACTGACCGCTGTTATTCTACTCGGACTTATAACATACTTTGTACACGGATGTCTGAATAATTTTTTGGATACAGACAAAGCCTCTGTACCGTTTTGGGGGTTTATTGCCATGCTGACCGTGATAGATATTTACCACGCTAAAAAAGAAGAAGTAGTTACATCACTTAAACCGGCAGCTGAATAAAGCAATATCATCCACATAAGGCATTTTACCTTTATGTGCGGTAAGTTCATGTAAAATACGCTTATTAAGGTCGCTCATCCCGATTGAAGAAAAATTAAGCAACAGATCATTTAGCATTTTTATTCCAAATTCCTCACCATTTTCGTCTTCCAGCTCAACAACCCCGTCTGTGTAACATATTACAAGATCCCGCGGATTTACATGCACTAAACCTTCCTTTATCGATATTATATCATCCAGCATTCCTAAGCCGGTACATCCCATACGCAACTGCATAGTATTGGTTCCATTGACTAAAATGGGTGGATTATGTCCTGCATTCACATAATGTAGTGTGCGCGACTTTACATTATACTTCGCGATAAAGAATGTGATAAACTTTTCACCTTTGGCATTGGCCATTACCTTTTTATTCAGTTCGCGAATCAGATCGACAAGTGACTTATGCAGGTGCAGCAATACACGCAAATTAGCCTGGAAATTCGACATCAATAACGCGGCAGCAACTCCTTTTCCCGACACATCCCCCATACAAAAAACAACTTCACTCTCATTGATGCGGATAAAATCATAATAGTCGCCACCCACTTGCTGATGTGGAAGATAGACTGCTGACATCTCCATCTTTTCATCATTAGGCAATGAACTCGGAAACAGCATAGATTGCATCTCCGAAGCCAGTTCCAGCTCTTTTTTAACGGCCACCTGGTGTAAGTTTTCTTTAGCCAGTTTCTTATTCTCGATCGCAACAAAAATAATATTTGCAAGGGTCTGAATAAAGGGTAAATGCTTGATCGCCGGGCTCACCTGCATTCTCTCTTCTTCCAGGTCGCCAAGCAGAATGTATGCAAGCGGATTAGTTTTATGAAACACCGGCACCACTATTTCGAATGATTTATTCAGCGCCTCTGAAGAGAATTGTATTGTAGTGATTTCACTTATATTCAACAGGTATTTTTCAACATCAATCTGATTGTACTCACTCCCCACTCCATACTTTAAAATACACTCCCATCTATCCTCCTCTTTTGAAAACAACACCAGCTTTCCAATGTTCAATTCACTTCTCAAAAAATCCTCAAATATTTTAAGCAGACCTTCTTTAGAAAGATTATTATTAATCGCCTTTGTAATTTCCAAAAGCAAGTTCAGCTTTAAGTCTTTGTACTTAACGGACAGTGAGCGGGCTAAAGGATTTTTACTCATAATGCAATATTAATCAATTCACTTTTTTTCCAACTGGTCAAGCTTTTCCAATATCTGTGGTATCTTTTTAACCAATGCAAGTTCTTTTAATTTTTCGCGGGCAATAATAGCCGGGCTTCCAAAATAGGTATTATTTCCTTCAAGGGAGTTAATGAGTCCGGATTGGCCGAGAACGACAGCTCCCTCCCCGATGGAAAGATTGCTTGGAACACCAACCTGGCCCCATAATGTTACCCTATCCCCGATTGTTACAACACCCGAAATGCCAACCTGTGATGCGAACAAACACATTTCACCAATAACAGTATCGTGACCTATCTGAACATGCCTGTCCATTTTTGTTCCTTTACCTATAACAGTATCATGTGAAACACCTCTATCGATAGTACACAATGCTCCTATTTCCACATCGTCATGTATCACAACACGTCCGCAGGAAATCATTTTGTCATATTTATCGGTACGCTTTTTAAAGTAAAACGCGTCAGATCCTATAACTGAACCTCCGTGAATAATTACATTATTACCAATTACACTATCGTTATAAATGACCACATTGGGATGAATAATACAATTGTCGCCGATCCTGACGTTATTCCCTATATATACACCCGGCATAATTACAGTATTCTTTCCAATGCTTGCTGTGTCACTGATAGGTTTAACCGAATAATTTACGGGCTTAAAATGCAGCACAAGTTTATTGTAATCCCTGAAAGGATCATTGGAAATAAGCAACGCCTTTCCCTTAGGACATTCCACTTTTTTATCAATAAGAATGGTGGTCGCTTTTGACGCCAGGGCCTTATCATAATACTTTGGATGATCCACAAAAACAATATCTCCGGCTTCCACCTTATGAATTTCATTCAGTCCGCTGACTATATGGTCGGCCGGGCCTTCAAATTCCGCGCCAATTATGGCAGCTATGTCTTTCAGTTTATGAGAAACAGGAAACCTCATCTCGAATATGTTTTTATAACTATTAAATATACGACTACTTTTTTGAAAGTTCTTTTGCGCGCTGTTCGGCACGCAGAATACCTTTTGCAAGATTCTCCCCCACCTTATTATCATTGAAAACAGTAAAAGCAGCCTCAGTTGTTCCTCCCTTTGATGAAACAGCCTTGATCATATCATCGAGGGACTTGTTACCCACATTTATCAGGTGAAACGCCCCAAGCATAGTTTGTTTTACCAGCATTGCCGAAACTCCTTCATCAAACCCCATTTGCTTTCCGGCATCAATCATGTATTTAACCAGGTAAAAGAAATAAGCAGGTCCGCTTCCGCTCAGCGCTGTAACAGCATCCAGCAATCCTTCATTCTCAAAAAAAACAGTTCGACCGGTAGTTGAAAGCAGGTTTTCCGCTTTGTGTACCTGCTCCATTGAAAGTGTTTTACTCGCCGTGTATGCAGTCATACCCAACCCGATCTCAGCAGGCGAATTGGGCATAGCCCGCACAACATTTCCCGTACCCAAAGCATTTTCAATAAAAGATATATTAATTCCGGCCATTATAGAAATAACAATGCTCTTCGGACTTATTACACTTTTAAGTCCCTGACTTAATTCGTTAAAATCTTGGGGCTTCACCGAAATAATAATGATATCACTTTCGGAAATCTCCTTATCATTAACAACGGTGACTTTACCTATAGACAGCTTTTTCAGTTCCTGCTTTCTTTCCTCATTCTTTTCAGCAAGAATAAGGTTCGCGGATGATACGATATCATACTTCAAAAAGGCTCGTGCATATATAAGGCCCATGTTTCCGCAGCCAACAATTGTAAGTTTCATTTCGTTGCTATTATTTTATAATGACAATACTTCTAACATTTTTACCAGTTCGGGATCCATTTTTTGAATGTGCTTGACCGCATTCTCAAATAGTGTATATTCTACTTTTTTATTTACAATTCCCACCATCAGATCACGCTTGCCGTTTATTAAAGCCAGTACCGCTTCATATCCCAATCGGCTGGCATTTACCCTATCCATACAGGTTGGGGCTCCTCCGCGCTGTATATGGCCAAGTACAGTTATACGTGCATCATACCCCTTCACCTTTTCGGTTACTTTTTTTGCAATTTCAAATGCTCCTCCCGCTTCGTCGCCTTCGGCTACAATAATTATTTTGGAAGACTTTTTACGCTTTACATTTTTCAGCTTATCAATCAGAACATCAATATTTGTAGGGGTTTCGGGCATTAATATAGCTTCAGCTCCTGCAGCTATACCGCTCCTCAAAGCAATGAGGCCGGCATCTCGACCCATTACTTCTACAAAAAACAGCCGATCGTGTGATTCAGCTGTATCACGTATCTTATCAACGGCATCAACAACTGTATTAATAGCCGTATCATATCCAATGGCCAGATCAGTTCCGACGAGGTCGTTATCAATTGTTCCCGGTATTCCCACTATGCTGTATTTGTATTTATCTCCAAACACTTTGGCACCTCTAAAGGTACCATCACCACCCACAGTAATTAAAGCATCTACATTATGTTTTTTAAGATTATTAAAAGCAAGCTCCATTCCTTCATCCGTCATAAAACGGGCGCTGCGGGCTGTTTTTAAAATAGTACCACCGCGTTGAATGATATTGGCAACCGAAACTGCCTGTAGTTTAACAAATTCATCATTTATTAAACCATCGTAACCATGCATAATGCCAGCAACCTCAAGGTCATGGTATATTGCAGTACGAACAACAGCACGGATAGCGGCATTCATACCGGGAGCGTCACCACCCGAAGTAAGTAAGGCTATCTTTTTGATCACTTTTTGCATATAACGAAGGTAAAAAATTAGTTGTTAGTTATCGGTTGTTAGTTATTGGGTATGGGCATTTAAAACTACACCGACAACTCACAAATGTCATTTCCCATTCAATCACTTCTGCTCCAGCATTAACTGGCGTATATATTTTACCGGCGCACTGCCGTAGCTCAGAAACTTTTCGTGAAAGGCTTTGAGATCAAATTTGTCACCCATTTTTTTCTTTAGCTCCTCACGCAGATCATATATCTCGGCATAGCCTGTGAAATAGCTGCAAAGCTGTACCTGTGTTAAAGTAACACGTTTGAATTTGCCCTCCGCTTCTGCCTGTTGCTGAAAAGCCTCGCCAACCAACAATTTCATAGCCGCCTCTTTTTCCATACCAAGAACATGAACGCTATAATCCAATATAGTATTGCATACAGTACGCAAATGCCACTTGTAATACATGAGCCACATTTCGGGTTCATTATTTCCATAACCATTCTCCATCATCATCCTTTCGGTATAAACAGCCCAACCTTCCACCATCGCTCCGTTCCCGAACAATGATTTAATTAGGCTTGGTGACTGATTGCTGTACACCAATTGAGTATAATGACCGGGGATAGCCTCGTGAATACTCAGGATCTGAAGGATGTAATAGTTATACTCCCGTAAAAAACTTTCAGCTCTTTCCGGAGAATATCCCGTTAAAGAACCTACATTATAATACGTATTGGCCTCTTTATCATATGGACCGGGAGCGTTTATAGAAGCGCTGGCCACACCTGCCATATATGCAGGCTCTTTACGTACCACTAAAGGCTTTGCCGGATCAATATAAATGAGATT
>JAEUTS010000015.1 GCA_016787005.1 Bacteroidia bacterium | reverse complement strand
GTAATATTTTCTGTTCTCAGCACCATAGTAAATCAAAATGAAAGTTGAATAGAGCCCCGTATGCCAAATTTAGAAATATCCGGTTTATCTAAGTACGTCAATCTCCAGAAAGCATCAAAGCGGAAAATTTTGGCGATATTTTCAACACCCGCACCTACTTCGGCATAAGCGCCTTTATCCAGCCAGGATAGGCCGCTTGGCAGAACAGTTACATCGAGGTTCTTAGGATTTAAATGCCCCAGCAATCCTTTCGCGATAAACACCTCTCTCCATTTCAATTTTCTGAACAAGGGAATACGGTTAAAAAAGAAACCGTCAAAATGATGAAATATGGAAAGCGTAATATAACGGTCGCTCACGAATTCGAAAAAATTCATGAGGTTGTAGGATGAGTAATCATAAATATATGTTTCATTACCTGGATGAATAAGCAATAAAGGATACGGCAATTTACCAAACACCTGTCCTCCCTCAATAATATAATTGGTGTAGCCAAAAGGAGTGAAATACAAACGATCATCAATACTCGCAACCATTCTGTGATAGTCATACTCCCCGCCAAAAATGCCCCGCCCTCCATAAGTGTACTGAAAAGTTAACACAGGTGAACGTGTACCAAGACTGGTGCGACCAAATCCTGTACCGACGAATTTTTCATTTCGTGCATAACGTGTAATAAGACTAAATTCAGACGCATTAATGAATTCCCTTTCATCCAGCTTGCTGGTAAGTGTATTAAATAAATATTTTCCTCCCAATATCTGGCTGAAGATCCTGTTCGTAAAAAGCAATTTATTACTGAACCCGGGATACCATTCCTGTTCATAAAACGCTTCGGTCTTTTCAATAGCCGTCATATTTTTAAGTGACCGAGCCCTGAAAACAGATGAAAGGATATTATCCTGCGAAAAAGCGGTTGCACTTTGTCCCAACACTTCGTAATCGTTCTTGTAAGACACGCCGGCTATTATCCTGGGCTTCTTTGACAAAAATGTTTTGTATCCCATACTGTATTTGAACTGATTATCCTTTAACCCATACGCAATGTACCCGTTAAGCTCATACCACTCACTGAAAGCTATGCTGGTACGCCCCCCGAAACGAAAACGCCAGCCTTCGATTGAGTTAAAACTAACGAGGTTAAAATATGGACCTACATCAAAATAATTATAGGTTTTATAACCGCTTACTAATATTGTCACCACATCAACCCATGTTTTATATATAGGCAGCGTTTGAATGGTATCAACCATTTTATAAATAGCCTTTTCATTTTTAGTGAGCGTATCATGTCGCACCTGCTTCCAGTAATCATCATTCTTTTTCAATGCGTCCTCATCAACAACAAGATTTGTGGCGTCTGAATAAAAGTCGCCGGAATGAGGTTTGTTAATGACAAAGTTTTTATACGAAGTAGTTTTGCGTCCGTAAATTCCTATTGAATTGTCCTTTACCGAAAAATCAATCACCAGCTTATCTTTATGGAGCATCCAGACGCTGTCAACACGTTCATAATCCTGTATAACAGACAAGCCGTTGATAAAATTAATATTGGCATCATTGGCTATACTCATCTCAAGGCGTTTAATGGCAAAGCTTGTATCAGCTATCCACATATTTCCCTCAAAACAGAATTCCTGTTTGCGTTTGGGTTTAAATTGGATCTGGTAGCACCTGTGATTATCGACATACATACTGTCGATCAGGTAATATTTATAAAAGAAAAGGCCGTTATCGGAAACCGGGCTGGCAAAACCTTTAGAGAACAGGATAATGCTGTTATCGTAAATATTAAGGTTGAGGTACATATCGCCCAGGAACTGCGATATACTAGAGTTCTGTACACCGGAAATTTTACTCGCCTTTACAACTTCCTTTTTCTCCTTCGGATCGCGTCGATAATAATAATCGGAGAGTGTTTCGGTTATAAAAAGCGGGAGAAAAGGTTTTTCACTCCTGTTGGTACTGTCGATATTATCAAAAATAAACTTAATGGGTTTCATTATTTTCCGTTCCTTGAACTCCTTGTTGATATTATTCAGATCGAACTCCAGCTTATTATACGATTCATACTGGTATGCATCCAAAAGATCACGGTCGTTTTTGGGTTTATGAGCGATCACTTTACGCAATATCCGGTGAGCCGGGTTCTCGCCCGCTTTCACTTCAACTACCTGTAGGTTGATGGCATTCTCTTCCAATAAAATTGTAATGCTCTGAGAAATATTGCGTTTGATCCTGACCGTTGTACTCTTATATCCTACAAAGGTTGCGACAACCGAATCCGCAACTGCAGTAGTGCTTATATCATAATTGCCGTCAAAATCGCTGGTAGCACCATTCTTCGTGCCTTTGAAAATAACATTTACAAATGGCAATGGCTCTTTGGTTTTGGCATCCAGTATTTTACCGGTAACTCTTGTCTGCGCGAGGGCACCTCCTGCCAGCAATAAAATCGCTATTGCATAAAACAAACCTTTCATAATACGTAGTGCCATTTAAACTATTAAAATACATTTTTTTACGGAGCGGATGCGGTTTTTGTTTCAATAATACCGACCGCATTCCGGTTTGAGAAAAACAGCGCAGATATCCTGCTGTTACTACTTGAGTGAATGGAAGATATCCTGCGAAGTTTATTCAGCAGGGATACCAAGCTCTTTAAACTTATTAATATAACTTTCAAATTCAGTTACAGGATCATCAATATTCCATATAGCACTATGGATTGCGAGTCCGTAAAATCCGAGCTCCTGCACTTTCGCTATATGATCAATATCAACACCGCCCCTGGCTATTACTTTATAAGGTGTCTTTTTCAATGTGCCTAACAGACTGTGTTCAGTGAATCCCGCCTGGTACTTGGATGTTGAACTATCAAAAATAGGACTGAGAAAAACATAACTGTACTGCTTTTCGGCTTCAAGTATATTTCCAAGCTTAGTGTACGAAGTTGTGATCAGGATATCGGGCTTTCGTCTTTTTATCATCATGAGCGTAAACCAGGTCTTGAGCCTTCTTCGCTTATGTGATTTAGTAAGGTGCACACCCTTCAGATCAAACTTTAAGACCAGGTTGTGATGCGAATGAATAACTATACGGTTATGGTATTGGGACGGAATGCTTTGCAGAAGCTTTTTGAGCTTGGGGGTTGAATATTTCGGCTTTCGGAGATGTAATGTCTGAAGTCCCTTTTCAAACATACTCGTTAATATCTCTACTTCCTTTTCAATGCCCGATGATGATGAAATTAGTATCAGCTTCATAATACCCCGACTTAATTATTCAAAACTGTGCTCTTATGAACGGCGTCTGCTATTGACAACAAAAGCCCCGCATCGCTCTCAAGCGCGTTACCGACAACAAGTATATCCGCGCCCGCCTGTATAGCTGAAGCCGCCTGTTCGACCGACCTTATACCGCCTCCAACAACCAATGGAACAGTAATATTTTCCTTAACACTTTTTATCATGTGCGCGCTTACGGGCTTAAGCGCACCGCTTCCGCCATCAAGATAGATCATTTTAAGTCCCAGCATTTCGCCTGCCATAGCGGTGCAGACCGCTATATCATTTTTATCATACGGGAGCGGCATTGTATTGCTGATGTAGGAAGCACTTGTTTGTTTTCCGCTGTCAACTAAAATGTAACCCGTTGAAAGAACTTCAAGGCCGCTTTGCTTTAAATAAGGAGCCGCCACAACATGCTGCCCGATCAGCAGATCGGCATTACGCCCTGATATAAGCGATATCAACAAAATACCATCCGCCTTATCACAAATCTGCATTGTACTTCCCGGGAAAATAATGACAGGTATGCTCGATCGTTTTTTTATTTCCTTTATGCAGCGCTCAATACTCCCCCCCGCCATAAGGCTGCCTCCAACAAAAAAACAATCGACTTTGGCTTCGTTAGCCATGTCAACAATATCAGTCGATCCGAATTTATCGGGATCGATCAAAACAGCAATTTGCTTTTGCCCGGAACGAATTTTTTCCTGAATCGCGGTGTATATAGAATCCAATATACTTTCGTTTAGTCTTACAATATTAATTAATCATTAACATAAACCAACATGTAATCACCTGTTTTTTCGTAACAAAGAGACAGATCAATGTTGATGTGTGATGTTTTTATATGCCCAACCAACTTTCCACTCGCATTTTGACTAAAAGGTTCAACAAAAATATTTTCGCGGAACAGTAATTCCTTTTTGCCGTAATATTTATACAGGGCCTCTTTAGCGCACCAGAATGTAGTCAACTGTTCGATCCTTCTGTTATTATCCAGATAGCTGAGCTCATCCTTACTCATGAACCGCTCCGCAATACGTTCAATTTTTGATTTAATAAGCTCAATATCAATACCTGTTTCGTTATACTTATTGATTATCACTGCAACACGATCATGCGCATGTGAAATTGAAATTTTTGCGGTGGAATTCACTACGAAAGGTTTATTATAAAAGTCATATTTAATCTCCTGACAAGGTTCTGCGAATAACAGATTAACTAATATTCTCGCACATAGACGCTGCTTTTTCAATTGCTCATTTACTCCTAACACCAACGGATCGACCCTACAGTTTAACTGCAATAACAGTTCATCAATGCTTTCTGTGATATGCCACAAAGCAAGCTTACTATTGGGGTTTATAGGTTTATTTAGGAGCAAAGGCATATATCTATTTCATTATCAAATAATTAACAAAATGCGTTGAGTCATTTTTCCGAATAATAACCGGTATATTTTTGGGCTTTTAAGGCCACTTTCATACATTTGCAGGCTAAAATTCTGATAATCAAATTAAAAATAAAAAAACATGGCACAAACAGCAACTGCTGAAAAGAAAACTTCAGGTAAAAATCCTCCTCCGTTTTTAAAATACAAAGTAAAGGATATATCACTGGCCGAGTGGGGTCGCAAAGAAATAAAATTAGCCGAGCAGGAAATGCCGGGTTTAATGTCGCTTCGCGAAGAATTTGGTCCGAAAAAGCCATTAAAAGGTGCCCGCATTGCCGGTTGTCTTCATATGACCATTCAAACCGCTGTTTTGATCGAAACTTTGGTTGAATTGGGAGCAGACGTTACCTGGTCATCCTGCAACATCTTCTCTACTCAGGATCACGCTGCTGCCGCTATTGCTGCTGCCGGGATTCCTGTTTATGCATGGAAAGGAATGACCAACGAAGAATTCGACTGGTGTATTGAACAAACACTTTTCTTTGGTGAAGACAGAAAACCATTGAACATGATCCTTGATGATGGCGGTGACCTGACTAATATGGTTTTGGATCTATACCCTCACCTTGTAAAGGATATTAAAGGTATCTCTGAAGAGACTACAACAGGTGTTCTTCGCTTACATGAGCGAGTAACCAAAGGAACTTTACCACTTCCCGCTATTAATGTCAACGATTCGGTTACCAAATCTAAATTCGATAATAAATACGGTTGTCGCGAATCATTGGTGGATGCTATACGCAGAGCTACTGACCTTATGCTTGCCGGAAAAGTTGCTGTGGTTGCCGGTTATGGTGATGTAGGAAAAGGTTCCGCTGAATCATTAAAAGATTCGAAAGTTCGTGTTATTGTAACTGAAATTGATCCGATCTGCGCTTTGCAGGCTGCTATGGAAGGTTATGAAGTGAAGAAAATGGATGAGGCTATTAAAGAAGCTGATATTGTTGTTACCGCTACGGGCAACTTCAACATTATTACCGACCGCCATTTCAAAGCAATGAAACACAATGCCGTTGTTTGCAACATTGGTCACTTTGACAATGAAATTGATATGGCCTGGTTGAATAGCAATCATGGCAAAACAAAAGACACCATAAAACCACAGGTTGATAAATACACAATTGATGGCAAAGATATCATTGTACTTGCCGAAGGCCGTTTGGTAAATTTGGGTTGCGCGATGGGTCACCCTTCATTTGTAATGAGTAACTCGTTCACCAACCAAACACTTGCACAATTGGAGTTGTGGATGAATCCCGGTAAATATGAGAACAAAGTTTATACTTTACCAAAACACCTCGATGAAAAAGTAGCGCGCCTGCATTTGAAAAAAGTGGGTGTTGAGATAGATACATTAACTGATCAACAGGCTAAATACATTGACGTTCCGAAAAACGGTCCGTTTAAAAAGGATACCTACAGGTATTAAGAGTAAAGTGGGTTTGTAACCGCTTTTAGGGTGGTATTGCGAAAAGCGATATCACCCTTTTTTAATTATATCTATAGCATTTATAAAACAGCCTGTGCGATAGGATAGAAAAGCTAATTGATATTATGCCGCCGGGGGCGGCATTCCAGGCTATTTAATAATGGCTGGAGGTATTACCAATAAAATTGCGCAAAAAAAAGCCCCCTCAATTACAAGGGGGCTTCAGGAGCAAACAGAGTATTATTAATATCAGTAAACAACCAAACTGTATTTTAATATGCTTGCTCCAAAATCAATACTACTGTTTCAAAGTATCACATTAAACTTAAACAACTGTTACTCAAATCTTAACTCTAAGTGTAACATAAACATTACGCCCCGGAGCGCTTACCCCTGAGGCAAACACCCTGTAATGTGTATCGAACAGGTTTTCAACGCCAAGATTTAATGCAATATTTTTATTAAACTGTATGGCTGTCTTTATGTTAAATGTTATCCATTTGGGCATACCGGTTGGAGTTGCATAGTTAAGATTATCCTCTCCGCTTGGGCTGTAATCCTGTAATTTTTTCTCCCCATTGTAGCGCACAAAAAATTCAGTCTTTATCTTTTTATATCTGTGGATGATCCCCGTTTGTCCAAACAGCGGAGCAATGTGATCCATAGGAATTATGGTATCATTGGTATTGTCTTTATAACTTCCTTTAGTATATGTTATACTGCTCTTTACTGAGAACCCGGAATTTATATCGGCAGTGAACGCGGCGCTTACTCCCTGAATATAAGCTTCATCAGCATTTTGTGCGGCCATCACTTTACTTTTAACGCCATTATACATAACTGAATCCGCACCATTAAGTTTAAAATCCTTAACCACCATTGCGTTATTCAAAAACGAATAAAAATAAGTGGCTTCAAATTTGAAACGATTTTCACTGAACGTATTTGCAAAACCTGCCTCTATATTATATACATACTCAGGCTTTAGATCGGGATTAGGTACAATTACTTTCCCGGGGGATGAATCAAATACTTTAGTGAGATCATCTACGTTCGGTGCTCTGAAACCGGTTGATGCCAATATATTGAAACGCACGTTATCCTCCGGCATTAAAACGATTCCGATGTTGCCGTTCAGAGCAGTGTGTGATTGTGTTGCCGATTTGAAAGGGAAAGGAAAAAAAGTAGTGTCCTTAAATGTAGCATCAAGGCTTGTCTGGCTAAAACGAAAACCTTCAGAAAGGATCGCTTTTTCACTTATCTCCCAGCTATGCGTCAGGTAACCGGCAAAGGTCGACATCTTACTACCTCCGTCAGGATAGCGTGTACTTGCAGGGGTTACAACATTTGTTACAATATCTGTATTATTAGCTACTGATCCGACATCATTGCTTGTAATTTCCATGCCATACCGCAGTTCATTTTTTTCATTTACCTGCTTCATCAGATCCGCATTTAAAGAGATTACCTGAACATCTTCTGTTTGAGTGTTACGGGATGTTTTTCCAAACCTCCTGGTTATCCGCTCCTGGTCAATATCCTGATAAGCCGCAACAATTCGCATGTTATTGAACAACCTTCCTTCCGACTTAACGTTAAGATATAATGAAGCCAACATCCGGTTTTGAGGACCGTAGTTCCATTCCGCATATTTAAGTTTACCACCTGACATGTCCGTAAGCCTGTCGTAACGGGGAAGTTCAGAGGATGTGGAATATTGAAAATTCACCCCGGTCTCAATCTTATCATTCACCTGGAATAATACTTTTTGCATAAAATCGATTTGTTTGTAACCGGTAAATTTTTGCACAAACGGATCGGAATTCTTTACCATTGAATCAACTCCATTAATGCGCTGGGCATAATATGGCCTGTATCCAAATGAAGGATTCGGATTGCGCGCCTCACCCGTGCGTATATCGCCAAAATCACTATACGTTATACTGGTAAGAAATCCGATTTTTTTGAATCCCAGGTTAAAATCAACGTGACTTGTTTTTTCCGTGTTAGCGGATGAGTAACGGGTGTACGCATTCACTCCGAACTTATTTTTTTCATCAGTTCCTAACAAAGGCTTTTTGGTGTAAAAACTCATTACACCTCCTAAAGCATCACTGCCATATACAACTGACGATGGGCCAAAAAGCACTTCTGCTCTTTCCAACATATTATTATCAATAGTCATTGCATCCTGCAAATGCCCCGCACGGTAAATGGCATTATTCATCCGGACTCCATCCACCACCAATAACACCCTGCTGGCTTCAAATCCGCGAATAATCGGACTTCCGCCTGCCTGACTTTTTTGAACAAATACTGCTCC
>JAEUTS010000013.1 GCA_016787005.1 Bacteroidia bacterium | reverse complement strand
CCTGTCGCGCAATTCACATTTCCTTCGGCCTGCGCCGGCACACCAACTCCATTTACTGACGCATCGACTTCTGTTGGAACAACGATCCTGTTCTGGGAATGGAATTTTGGTGATGGAACAACCTCGCAGCTCCAAAATCCGACTCATACATATGTTGCCGGCGGAACTTATACTGTCACCCTTAAAGTAACTGACATCAACGGATGTACAAATACAAAGACGCAATCTGTAACGATCTCCGCGCCATCCGGTGCCGGTGCTATTACCGCATCCGGGCCCCTTACTTTTTGTGTTGGGCAAACAGTAACCCTTACTGCACCCGTAGCTACAACTTATTTATGGTCGAACGGTTCTACTATGCAGTCAATTACAGTTAATCAGAGTGGAGATTATTCGGTCGCTACATTCAGCTCTGGTGGTTGCCAGGCAGCACCTCCTCCTGTAACTGTTATTGTAAAACCCCTTCCTGATGCGACACTTTCAAATACTGTGGGTACGTTTTGTGCCGGCAGTTCATTTTGCGCTAACGTTCCTTTTAAAACGGGGTTAACATATCAATGGTATAATGGTGGCGGTGCAATGGCAGGGAAAACATCTTCCTCTCTCTGTACATCTACTGCCGGTACATATTATATAAGGGTTACTGACGCCTCTTCAGGTTGCTCTGCATCTTCTTCACCGGTTACAGTTTCCTCGCTGCCTTCTCCTGCAACGCCTACCGTTACCGGGCCTGCTTCTTTTTGCCAGGGGAGCGCCGCAACAATAACTGCAAGTACTACCGGAGGAACTACTCCATATACATACTCATGGAATACCGGAGAGACAACGGCTTCCATTACAGTAAAGGGCGACGGGTATTTTTATTTTACACTTACTGATAAAAACGGTTGTAAGGCATACGGAGGAAAGAGTCTTACAATTAATCCTTTACCAGACCTTAGTATATTCCCGGTAGGTTGTTATACCAGGTGCGATGCTGATACCATATTCGGCCCTCCGGGATATGCTTCATATCAATGGCAACGGAATGGGGCAAATATCGCCACCACACAGGATATTATTGCTGCAACAAGCGGAAACTATAAATTGATCGTTACCACTTCTTTGGGATGTAAAGACACATCAGGTGAGCTGAGTCTTACCATTGCTCCAAAACCTGTAGCAAATGCCGGTCCGGATGTAACACTTTGTACAGGTACAACCCAGCTTAACGGAACTGGCGGAACCATTTATTTGTGGAACCCTCCGACTTTCCTTAATAATGTAAATGTTGCGAACCCGATATCCACACCAACTTCAACTATCGATTACGAATTGCTTGTTACCGATAAAAATGGTTGTAAGGACAAGGATAGTGTGAAAATTACTGTTAGCTGTGCTAACCCCGTAGTGGTAGCAACGGGGACATCCGTATGTCCCGGTGCATGTGCAAATGTCACCGCTGTAGGAAGTGCCGGAACGCCTCCATATACTTATACCTGGAGCAGCGGTCAAACCGGCGCCGGCCCGCACAATTTCTGTCCTGCCACAACATCGATATACACCGTAATAATGTTTGATGCAACCGGAGCCAGCGATACAGATACCGTAGTGGTGACAGTTCACCCGATCATGACGCTTACACCGGCCTCTAACAATGTTTTATGCAATGGTGCGAATAACGGATCAGCTTCAATCAGCGTTAGCGGTGGCACTCCTTCATTTATTTATACATGGACTCCCGCAGGCGGAACAGCCGCTACAACCGCAGCCATTTTGTTGCCCGGCAGCTACACGGTTACCGTAACTGATGGTAAGGGGTGTTCGAAAACTTCTGTTACCACAATTACCGAACCTCCTCCGGTTGCTGTTACTCCTTCTTCGACCCCTGCCAATTGCGGGGCGAATGATGGTACAGTTTCTGTTTCTGCGGGTGGAGGAACTGGTGCTTACACTTATTCATGGATGCCGGGAGGCGCTACTGCGGCAACAGTTGCGGGACTTTCTGCAGGCACCTATATTGTAACTGTTAAGGATGCTAATGGATGTACAATAACTACATCTGCTATTGTTAATAATCTCAGCGGCGCAACTGCAACGACTCAGTCAACAAATGTCACTTGTTACGGCTCTTCAAACGGCACTGCCGGCGTTACTGCTACAGGAGGAACAGGTGTTTATACTTATTCCTGGCAGCCATCCGGAGGGACAGGTGCCACTTCAACCGGCCTTTCAGCCGGAACATATACCGTTAGTGTTACTGATGGAGCCTGTGTCATAACTTCGACTGTAACAATAACTGAGCCGCCACAAATTATTGCTGCAGCAGTTGGAATTGATGCTACATGCGGTGCATCAAACGGAAGTGCTTCTGTTTCTGTTTCAAGCGGAGGGGTTGGTACTCTTACATATTCATGGTTACCGGCTGGCGGAACAGCTCAGACCGCCATAGGATTGTCTGCCGGTTCTTATACTGTTTCGGTTGTTGACGGAAATGGTTGTACTGCATCTGCAACTGCTCTTGTGAATACACAAAGTGGCGCGTCTGTAACGGTGCTGTCAACAAATATCACATGTTTTGGTTCCTTAAATGGCACAGCGCATGTAAATGCAACAGGGGGTACAGGAATTTATACATATAGCTGGCTGCCCACAGGTGGTACCGGTGCTTCAGCAAACGGTTTGTCTGCCGGAACGTATACGGTTAGTGTGAATAGCGGGGGATGTATTGTAACATCTACAGTTACCATTACAGGGCCGCCGCAGATCAATGTTTCTGTCGCTACAACTGATGCGGCATGCGGATCAGCAAATGGCAGCGCTGTAGTTACGGCAAGCGGAGGAACAGGTACTCTTACATATTCATGGCAGCCATCAGGTGGCACCGGGCTGACTGAAAGCAACCTGGCAGCCGCTTCATATACAGTTGTAGTTACCGATGGCAGCGCATGTTCCTCAACTTCAGTAGCTATTGTGAATAACACAGGAAGTTTGTCTGCAAGTATTGTCTCATCGTTAAATGTAACATGTAACGGCTTTGCCGACGGAAGTGCTTCTGTAAATCCTATTGGCGGAACCTCTCCTTATGCATATACCTGGTCGCCGGCAGGAGGAACAGGCAGTACTGCAAATAATCTTTCCGCGGGTACATATACAGTTACTACAACCGATGCCAATAATTGTCTTGCAATTACAAGCGTAACGATCACAGAGCCTTCCCCGATCATTCTTACAACAGCTTCGGTTGATGCGGGTTGCGGCAGTAACAATGGCTCCGTATCAGTTTTTGCAACAGGAGGAACAGGTGCATATAACTATTTATGGACTCCGGGCGGCGTAAGCGGTACCACTGTAAATGGCCTTTCAGCGGGTACATATGTTGTTTCGGTTACCGATGCGAATGGATGTACTTCTACATCTTCGGCTATTGTATCTAACCTCAGTGGTCCTTCTATAACAACCACTTCGTCCAATATTTCCTGTTTTGGTGCTTCTGACGGTGCTGCGAACGTAAATGCTTCCGGCGGTACAGGCTCTTATACCTATTCATGGCAGCCTTTTGGTGGCACAGGAGCCTCTGCAAGCGGACTTTCGGCCGGAACATATACAGTAAGTGTTAATGATGCCGGTGGCTGTACTGTAACATCAACAGTTATCATAACAGAGCCACCACAGATCAATGTTTCTGTTGCTGCGACTGACGCTGCGTGTGGTGCAGCAAATGGAAGCGTTATTGTTACCGCTAGTGGTGGAATAGGTGTACTAATTTATAGCTGGCAGCCCGGCGGAGGTACAGGTATAACAGAGGCTAATCTGTCAGCAGGTTCCTATACGGTTGTGGTTACGGATGCGAATGCATGTACTTCTACTTCGGTCGGCATTGTTAATAATGCGGGTAGTCTGACTGCTGCAATACAATCATCAACTAATTTAACTTGTAATGGGCTTACAAATGGTAGCGCGACTGTTATTCCAACAGGTGGTGCATCTCCGTTCACCTATAGCTGGTCAACCGGTGGTACTGCATTAACAGCCAATAATATTTCGGCCGGAATATATTCAGTTACGGTTACCGATGCAAACAATTGCGCTGCTATAACTACTGTTACCATCACAGAACCGGCTAAGATAATTTTAACCACAACTACTGTTGATGCTAATTGTGGTAGCACTAATGGTTCGGCGACAGTTTCGGTAATTGGTGGAATTGCGGCATATACTTATTTATGGGCCCCCGGCGGCGCAGCAAGCCCAACAGCATCCAATCTTTCAGCAGGAATATATACGGTTTCGATAACTGATGCGAACGGCTGTACAGAAACAACGACCGCGCTTGTTAATAACCTCAGCGGCCCAACAATAATAACCCAATCAACTGATGTAACGTGTTTTGGAGGTGTTGATGGTACTGCCGATGTAAGTGCCACCGGTGGTACAGGTGCATATACATACAGCTGGCTTCCATCAGGAAGTTCTGCCGCTTCAGTGAATGGTCTTTCAGCCGGAACCTATACAATTAATGTAAGTGATGCAAGCGGATGTCTCATAGCTTCAACTGTAACTATTACCGAGCCGCCACAGATGAATATTTCAGTGACTATCACGGATGCAACTTGCGGAGCTGCAAATGGAAGTGTTGTTGTTACTGCCAGCGGTTCAGGAACTTTAACTTATAATTGGGCACCTTTGGGTGGTTCAGGAGCAACTGCTTCTTCACTTGTTGCCAATACTTATACGGTTACTATAACTGATGGTAATGGCTGCTCACAAACTACTGTTGCTATAGTTGGAAATACAGGTCCGATAGCTGTTGCCGCAGCCATGATAACCGGAGTTAGTTGTAATGGAGGAAGTGACGGAATGGCAATTGCTACAGTTGGGGGTGGAACCGCGCCGTTTACTTATTCCTGGTCACCTTTAGGAGGAACAGGTATGACAGCTACAAATCTATCCGCAGGAAGCTATACCGTTAATGTGGCCGATTCAAAAGGCTGCTCCGCGATCTCGATCGTTAACATTACAGAACCCGGCCCGATGACATTAGTTGTGCCTTCGCCAACACCTGTTTGTATTGGCCAGAGTACAATGCTTACCGCTGTGGCAAGTGGTGGAATTGCTGCATACAATTACACATGGATGCCAGGCGCTTTGGTTGGTTCTAATATAAGTGTGACCCCAGCAAGCACAACCAGCTACACAGTAAGTGTAAGTGATGCGAACGGATGTGCATCAGCCAGTCAAACAGTAGTTGTGAATGTAAGACCGCCACTTCAGGTTGATGCAGGAGTTAATAAAAATATTTGCATAGGCGACTCAACAACCCTTGCCGCCATTGCAACAGGAGGAGATGGTAATTATACCTATACCTGGTTGCCAATGAATTTAACCGGTGCTTCGATCAATGTAACTCCTCCAGTTGGAAGTACAACATATACAGTGGTTGTTTCTGACGGATGCGGTACGCCTTCAGCAAATGATACCGTTACTGTAAAAGTAAATACGGCACCTTCTCCTGTTTTTGTTGCTGATACTACATCAGGTTGTGAACCTGTTTGTGTCAAGTTCACAAATACCACACCTGGCGGTACTAAGACTTGTTCATGGGATTTTGGCGATGGCGGAACTTCTTCGGATTGTTCCCCGGTTAATTGTTACAGAAAGGCCGGTTCTTATACCGTAAATTTGACTGTTTCTGACAGTGCCGGTTGTACAGCGTCGGTTTCACAGACAAATTATATTACTGTATATCCTCTTCCAACTGCGGCATTTAAAGCAACTCCAACCCTTACTACTATACTTGAACCAACTATTACCTTTACCGATAAGAGTTCAACGGATGTGGTTAAATGGGATTGGAATTTCGGCGATGTTTACAATTCTTCATCTTCGAACCAAAATCCGACCTATACTTACAAGGATACGGGGAGATATGAGGTTCAATTAGTTGTTACTTCAGTATTTGGTTGCATAGATACAGTTATCGATTATATTAAGATAGAAGGTGATTATACATTCTATGTACCGAATGCGTTTACTCCTAACGGCGATGGAAATAACGACGCCTTCTTCCCGAAAGGATTTATGATAAACCCGGAGTGTTATAAGATGATGATCTTCGATCGCTGGGGTAACCTTATATTCGAAACGGAAGATCTGAATGTAGGATGGGATGGAAGGGCCAATGGCGGTAAATTAGTTGCACAACAGGATGTTTACGTCTGGAAAATACAAACCTGCAACTTCAAAAAGGAGAGGAAGTTTTATGTAGGTCATGTAACCTTAGTTAAATAGGTTCCGTGTTCAAGGTTCAAAGTTCAACAGGGAAATTTTTTTCGCAAATTTTTAGGGGTGTAAGTTGCTAAGCCAGGTATTTAAACCAATCCTTTGTTGCTTCCGCTATTGTATGAGGTTCCCATAGCGGGGCTTCACGCCAGTAGTCAATATTATCAAGCATTATTTTTACTCCTTCTTCAAAGCTTACTTTAGGTTTCCATCCAAGTAACTTTGATATTTTGGAAGTATCAGCGAATGTGCAATCCGGCTCGCCCGGACGTTTTGGGATATATGTTATTTCACCTCCAAGCAGCCCCACAAGTTTGTTAATACTGTAGGTGTTGCCGCTGCCTACATTAAATACATGTCCGGATACATCATTGCGCTTAGCGGCTGTAACACAGGCGTCTACTATGTCTGTAACAAAGGTAAAGTCGCGTGTTTGTTTACCATCGCCGACAACAGTATAGGGTTTATTGTTGAGTTTTTGAGCAAGGAAAACCCCGAATACTGCTCCGTAAGTACCGGCAGTACGGGCACGGGGACCATATACGTTAAAGAACCTCATAGAAGTTATGTTCATTTTATAGATCTGTTCCCAATACATGCAGTATTCTTCACCAAGGTATTTGGTAACGGCATAAGGGTATTGGCAGCGTATTTCCGCAGTTTCAGGAGTAGGGAAGGTGTCGGGAATGCCAAAGCACGAAGATGATGCTGAATAAATGATACGTTTTACATTATGTTTACGGCAAGCTTCAAGCACACAAATAGTTCCGTTTACATTGGAATTGTGATACTGCATAGGTCTTTCTATAGACGGAACGATATCCGCTAATGCTGCAAGGTGAAATACCCAGTCAACTCCATTGAATAGTGATTCAATTTTTTCAAGATCTGTTATACTTGCAATATGTACACTTAGTTTTTTATTGTCCTTGTGATGTTCGAGGTTTCGGGCATTCCCCGAAGATAAATTGTCAATTACAATTACTTCGTGACCATCCTGCAATAAGCGGTCAACAGCATGACTGCCGATAAATCCACATCCTCCGGTAACTAATACTTTCATCTGTATATAATTTGTAAGTTCTTAATTGTCAGATGGAATACGCCATCTCGTATTATTCATTTCGGTTGGTCTTGGCTTAGCTGAGGGCTATTTCATGTTTTTATTATTCATATTCTATTTCTATATACTTTCCGCAGATAAGTCCGAAGGACTTAAATATGAATAACCTTGCGTGAAACGCATGGTTACAAAAGTAAAACGATACCTCAACCCTGACAAGGGTTGAATATTATGATTATAAATACTTTTCATCAAATTCAATTCCATGTTTAATTAGCAGCTTTCTAAATTCATCCATAAAGGTAAATGTTTTGTGGTGCTCTTTTTGGTTTTTTACATACTCAATCAACCTGTCTTTTTCTTTTATAGAATATGTGAACGCACCATAGCCATCAGACCAACCATTAAAATCAGGAAACTTTCCTGAATTCTTCATCCAGATATTGCTGGCTATTTTAATATCTTTTAAAAGGTCTGCTAACGCTACTGAAGGATGTAAATCGCAAACAATATGAATATGGTCGCTAACGCCATTGAGCCTGTAAATAGTGCAATATTTATTTTTTATAATACCACTAATATATTTGTATAGTTCATCGCAATGTTCTTCAGTTAAAGCGTGTTTGTTCGATTTTGTTCTGAAGACTATCTGGTAGAGTATTTGTCTATAACTACTCATCTGCAACTGTTAATTTATCTAAAAAGTTCAACCCCTGTCGGGGTTGGGATCTTTTTTGTTTATTCACCACCGATTGCATCGGTGGTTATTCGTATTCAACCCCTGTCGGGGTTGGGATCGTTTTTGTTTATTTACCACCGATTGCATCGGTGGTTATTTGTATTCAACCCCTGTCGGAGTTGGGGATTGTTTTTGTTTATTTGCCACCGATTGCATCGGTGGTTATTCGTATTAACCCCATATCGGGGTTTACAGATATTACATGTTTATTGAGTCTCGTTATTTTATGGAACGTTTTAGTTTAGCAAGTAAACCGCCTGATAATGCATCCGCGTCTTCTGCCAGTTGTTTTATTTTTGCTTTTAACGGACGAGTTAATGATTTCATAACTTCAGGATCGGCTTTTCTCCAGATTTTAGGAATTCCGTGCAGGTCTTTATCGAGGATAATGTGGGGTTTAAATTCAAGCACAAATCCGTTGTTATTTAAAAATGAATTTATGCTGAAGTTGCCTGCCGGTTTCCATGCTTCATAATGATCACGGATATATAACATTCCTCCCGGTTTCAGCATTCGTTCAAATTCCACCAGCATGTGTTTTACTAATCGTGTATTAAGCTCGGGCAATACCTGCACACACATCACCATGTCAACTGAATCAGCGGGGATAAGATCACTGCGCCATGTCGGAACATGATAGATACCCTTTTTGCCGGATGAAAATTTAAACGAGCCGGGAGAATCTATATAGTCGTACACATTGGAGGTTAATTGATTGTAGTATAAATTCTGCAGTGTATATGAGTTAGGTATCGCATCCATTCCAATATATGTCGCATCTTTTGTTTTGGATGTCCATAAATTTGCCTGGCGGCCATAGCCTGCGCCAAAGTCGAGTATGGTTTTGATCTGATTCCGTTCGGGTACAGGATATAATTGAGGAATTAAAAGATCATGGGCGTTATTAAGCCCAACATTATTATGATAGGATGAGAAATCATAATTTAAATTTAATCCGGAGAGAATCCGTCTGTCATTTTCAAGACTCTCCTCAGACAAAGGCTGCGTAAGTGTCTTGCTAAAATAACTTGGATAAACAGGACTGAACCATCTCATCCATTTGGTAAGATCTTCAGGTCCATTATAGCTGAAGAAATCAGAAAGTTGCCCTTCGGCATATTTGACATTCCTTTTTTTTCTCTTTAACTGGTAATCCCAGGCAACGAGCCAGCTTTTGATAAATGCCTTATCCTTTTCAAAGATCTCAAAGAATTGTTTGTCGAAGGTTGTTGCCATTATTTGCCTGCTGCTGATAGATTGGTTTTGGTTCCGGATTTTTTTGATGTATAAAATTCAATGATCTTATCACAAACATAGTTTGCCTGTTGGTTTGTAAGCTCAGCGAAAACGGGCAGGCTTAATATTGTTTCAACCTGGCGGTCGGTTACAGGGAAATCACCTTTTTTATAACCAAGACTTTTTGCCGCTTCCTGGAGATAGATCGGAATAGGGTAGTGGACCTTCGTTTCAATTTCGTTTTCGAGCAGAAACTTCTGCAACTCATTTCTGTATGGGGTTTGAATGATGAAGGTGTGGTAAACCGCCTTTTCGTACGATTTGTCAAGGGGCACTACCATATCAAGACCTTTTAGTTTTTGTTGATAAACAGAGGCGATCTCCCTTCTTCGCAGGGTCCATTTATCCAATTCATTCAACTTTACATTCAGTATCGCGGCCTGCAGGTTATCAAGGCGGGAGTTGTAGCTCCAAAGCTCACATTCATCGCGGCTTTTTAGGCCATGATTGCGTGCTTTAACAAGGTATTGATACACTTTATCATCATTGGTTGTGATCATACCTCCATCGCCTGCAGCACTCAGATTTTTCAAAGGATGTAAACTAAAGCAGCCGGTAATTCCAAAGCCGCCAACAGGTTTGTTTTTATATTCTGCACCGACAGCCTGCGCGGCATCTTCAATAATGTGCAAATTGTACTTTTTTGCCATTTGAAGTAATTCATCCATTGGCGCGGGCCTTCCGGTCAGGTGGACTGCAATAATAGCCTTTGTTTTTGAGGTTATTGCTTTTTCCACTTTCGCTGGATCGAGGTTAAAATCGTCGCGAATATCAGCAAAAACAGGTGTAGCACCAATAAGAGCAATTGAGGAAGCTGAAGCCAAATATGAATTCGGAGCGGTTATTACTTCGTCACCTTTGCCAATTCCGAGTGCCAGCATGGAGAGGAATAAGGCGTCAGTACCATTCGCGACACCTAAGGCGTATTTGGTTTGGGATAATTTCGCAAAACGTTTTTCAAAAGTCTGAACTTCTTCACCTAAAATAAATTGGCCTGTATCAAATAGCTTTTCAATACGTTTTAATATCTCAGCCTTTATTGGTGCGTGTTGCAGGCCTAAGCTTATGTATGGGACTTTCATGTGTGATTCTTATGTAATGATGTGCGTTGTCAGGCTGAGTTTATCGAAGCCGTGCGCAGGCTTTCAATGCAACTCAATTTTCTGCATCAACTTAACATTAAAATACCTGTCATCCGTCAATGAATTTGGAACCAAACCCTTATTGAACGCGGCTTTAAGGTCCTTTACAGCATCTTCAATTGTATGCTTAGCTACAAAGCCGATATCATTTTTAATTTTTGCGGATGAAATATGATACGAACGTAGATCATTGGAAGGAGAAGTTACAATTTTAACCTGGTCACCAATAACATTCTTTACCATGCCGGCAATCTCCGAAATAGTGTGGTTTTCATAGCCTGCGTTCCATATCTTATTAGCGATCTTTTCTTTAGGTAATTCCAGCAGCATGCAGTAAAGATCAGTCATGTCCTCAATGTGAATATTGGGCCGCTTTTGAGAGCCGCCGAATACAGTTATCTCACCTTTATTGATCGCAAGATTGGTAAGAATATTTACTGACAGGTCAAGACGCAACCGTGAACCGTACCCGCAAACGGTAGCCGGACGAATAGTAGTAGTCGTAAAGCTTTCACTTTGATAGTTGCTTAGTATTTCTTCACACTGAGCCTTAAATTTTGAGTAATCAGTGAGTGGCTCAAGTGTCATTGATTCATTTACATTTGGCTCTTCCTTAATGCCATAAACACTGGATGAAGAAGCGTAAATAAATCGTTTTACTCCCGATTCCTTTGAAATTTTAACCAATGGCTCAAATGCATCCAGGTTAATGGATTTACCCAGTGTTGGGTTTAATTCAAAGCTGGGATCATTTGAAATACAGGCCAAATGTATAACAGCATCCTGTCCCGGAAGTATCTTTTTTAAAAGTTGTTGGTCGCGGATATCGCCTTTTATAGCTTTTAAATTGGGGTGCTTAGGCAATACATCTTCTCCATAGATCATAAGGTCAAGTACAGTTACATTATAACCCTTCTTAAGAAGTTTCGGAACCAGTACAGAGCCTACATAACCTGCGCCTCCGGTGATGAATATGTTTTTCATAGATGATCAATATAGAAGCATTAAAATTAATGATTTTTTAGCACTTTTTAGGTCCTATTTTTGTAATTGGGATGTTAATATTCACTAATTTGGTTTAATCATAAAATAAAAGAAATCATGAAAAAAATTACAAAACTTTTTTATCAAATATTTTTCCTTTTTCTTCTCAATATTGGTCTTATTGAAGGACAAAATGTCTGGACTAAGATGGCAGATTTTCCCGGAGTAGCGAGGATAAACACAGTGAGTTTTACGATCGGACATTATGCATTTGTAGGATTAGGAAATAATGGATCAACTACATATAATGATATGTATAAATGGAATCAAAAAACAAATGTATGGACTAAAATAGCAGATTATCCTGGGGGTGGAAATTTGGCGCCAATAGCATTTGCAATAAATGGAAAAGGA